>NZ_JAYGHA010000023.1:95219-100412 GCF_034931405.1 Anabaena sp. UHCC 0451
CAATCCCTAATTATGAATTTTGCTGCAACTACTCCCAGACCTAAATCCTCCCGGCCGCGTCCAGGCGATCGCCGTCTCAAACGCAAAAAATCACGAGTCAGCACCAAAGGACTCTACACCAGAGCAATTAGGGATACCTTTATTAAACTAAATCCCCAAAATGCCATTAAAAATCCCATCATGTTTTTAGTCTGGTTAGGAACAATCATCACCCTAGCCGCCACAATTTATCCCCCCATATTTGGACCAGTTACTCAGAAAAATCCCCAACTGTTCAACAGTTTATTAACAGTGACTTTATTTTCCACTGTTCTATTTGCCAATTTCGCCGAAGCATTAGCACAAGGAAGAGGTAAAGCCCAAGCCGATGCTTTACGGTCTACCAGATCAGAAACCATCGCCAAAAAAATTGTCGTCGATGGCACAATCACAGAAATCCCTTCTCCCAACCTCAAAAAAGGTGATACCGTCTACGTAGTCGCAGGTGACATCATCCCCGCAGATGGGGAAGTGATTTTAGGTGTTGCTTCCGTCGATGAATCAGCCATCACCGGTGAATCAGCCCCAGTATTGAAAGAATCGGGTTCAGACGTTGCCAGTTCTGTTACTGGTGGTACGCGCATCATCTCCGATGAATTAATCATCCGCATCACCGCTGATCCCGGTAAAGGATTTATTGACCGGATGATTGACTTAGTAGAAGGTGCAGAACGCACAAAAACACCTAATGAAATTGCCTTAACAATTTTGCTGTCAGTGTTTACCCTCATCTTTTTGTTTGTGGTCGCAACCCTGCCCGCCTTTGCTTATTATGTCAACAGTCCCGTCAGCGTCACCGTATTAATTGCCCTGTTGGTAGCACTCATCCCCACCACCATTGGCAGCTTACTCAGTGCTATTGGCATCGCAGGTATGGATAGAGTCGCCCAATTTAACATCATTGCCACCTCTGGAAGGGCAGTGGAAGCCTGTGGAGATATAAATACTCTAGTTTTAGATAAAACAGGTACAATCACCCTTGGCAACCGTTTAGCAGAAGCCTTTATCCCCATCAACGGTCACTCAATGGTCGAAATTGCTAACATTGCGTTGGCAGCTAGTATATTTGACGATACTCCAGAAGGTCGCTCCATTGTCCGACTCGCAGAAAAATTTGGCGCAAAATTTGATATAGACCGCAAACAAGCCCAAGGAGTAGAATTTTCCGCCAAAACCCGCATGAGTGGTACTAACTTACCTGGTGGTCATGAGGCACGAAAAGGTGCAGTGGTAGCAATTAAAGGGTTTGTCCGTTCCCACAATGGCAGAGAGACCCCAGAACTAGATACTGCTTATGAGGAAGTTTCCCACCAAGGAGGTACGCCCTTAGCCGTTTGCCTCGATAATGAAATTTACGGTGTTATTTATCTTAAAGATATTGTTAAACCCGGTATCCGTGAACGTTTTGAACAACTGCGGCGCATGGGAGTACGTACCATCATGTTAACAGGAGACAACCGTATTACCGCTTCTGTGATTGCCAAAGAAGCAGGAGTAGATGAATTTATCGCCGAAGCTACACCAGAAGATAAAATCAGCGTCATCCAACGGGAACAGGCAGAAGGTAGACTGGTGGCAATGACAGGAGATGGAACTAATGATGCTCCTGCTTTGGCTCAGGCTAATGTTGGTGTAGCCATGAATACGGGGACTCAAGCCGCTAAGGAAGCAGCTAATATGGTTGATTTAGACTCTGACCCCACAAAACTTATTGATATCGTTAGTATTGGTAAACAATTGTTGATTACTCGTGGGGCATTAACAACCTTTTCTATTGCCAATGATATTGCTAAATATTTTGCGATTATTCCCGTAATTTTTGCCGCTGCTAATTTACAAAGTTTGAATATTATGAAGTTAACCAGTGTTAATTCGGCAGTATTGTCGGCACTGATTTACAATGCTTTGATTATTCCAGCTTTGATTCCTTTAGCATTAAAGGGTGTAAAATTTAGACCTTTGACTGCTAATCAACTTCTGCAACGCAACATTTTTATTTATGGTTTGGGTGGTGTAATTGCTCCATTTATTGCCATTAAATTAATAGATATGCTAATTACAGTTGCTGGTTTAGCTTAATCGGGGATTGGGGATTAGGGACTGGGGACTGGGGACTGGGGACTGGGGATTGGGAAATAACTCTTGCTAATTACCAATTTTAAAATCTAAAATCTAAAATCTAAAATCTAAAATCTAAAATTCAATTATGGTGTTTATTCAAGAAACTATCCGCGCAATTCGGATGATTTTGTTACTGTGGTTATTAACTGCAATTATTTATCCTTTGGCAATGTTAGGGTTTGGTCAGTTTGTCTTCCCTACTTCAGCTAACGGCAGTGTTGTTTTAAATATAGATGCTCAACCAATTGGTTCGTCTTTGATTGGTCAAGTTTTTACATCAGATAAATATTTTCATGGTCGTCCCAGTGCTGTGAGATATAGCCAAGGTAGAAAAGCCAAACCCACGGGTATATCTGGGGGCAGTAATCTTGCTCCTAGTAATCCAGAACTAAAAACTAGAATTATTGAGCAAGCAACTCAATTTCAAGATGAAAATATACAACCTGCGGCTGATTTAATTTACATTTCTGGATCTGGTTTAGACCCTCATATTTCTTTGAAAGCAGCACGACAGCAGTTAACAAGAGTAGCACAGATACGGGGCATCAAAGAAAACGAAATCATTCCTTTAATTAACAAATATACTGATAGCAGATTTTTAGGTATTTTTGGTGAACCGGGAGTTAATGTTTTACGTTTAAATTATGCTCTTGATTTACAAGAAATCAACCGTCAGCAAAATCAATAAGTAGTAATTAAGTAGAAAGGCACAAAAAATTCGTAGGTATACTAAACACGGTTGGGACATAGACTTTGGCAAAATGAGGAAAAACCTAGATGAGGGGTTTAGCTCATACTTTACCCCTACCGATAGAATCAAATGATTCAACTGTTTTGAGTATATTTATTCTCTCTATATCAATCTGTGGTAAAAATTTATCAAGAATATAAAGAAATTGTTACAAACTTTAGTAGAATGACATCATTACACAAATAAGTATTTTTCTCTATTGACATGATAGCGGAACAATTTCCTTGGCTGACCACGATTGTCCTATTTCCTCTCCTCGCATCCTTTTTGATTCCTGTGCTGCCCGATAAAGACGGCAAGCTGATCCGTTGGTATGCGTTAGGTGTGGGCATGGCCGATTTTGCTTTAATGTGCTGTGCTTTTTGGCTACATTATGATGCTAGTGATGCTAGTTTTCAACTAGTAGAAAATTATGCCTGGATGCCTGCGTTAGGACTAAACTGGGCTGTTGCCGTTGATGGTATTTCAGCACCCTTGGTACTGTTAGCAGGGTTTGTCACCACCCTAGCAATTTTTTCTGCATGGCAAGTTGACCGCAGACCACGCCTGTTTTACTTTCTGATGTTGGTGTTATATTCGGCACAGGTTGGGGTGTTTGTCGCCAAAGACCTGCTGTTATTTTTCATTATGTGGGAAGTGGAACTAGTTCCCGTCTATCTATTAGTTTGTATTTGGGGTGGTCAAAGGCGACGTTATGCCGCTACAAAATTTATAATATATACCGCCGCAGCTTCTATATTTATCCTAGTAGCCGCCCTAGCAATGGGGTTATATGGTGACGGTAATATTAGTTTTGATATCACCGCCCTGGCTGCTAAAGATTATCCTCTAGGGTTACAATTGTTGCTGTATGCAGGTTTGTTTATTGCCTTTGGGGTGAAATTGGCGATTTTCCCATTACATACCTGGTTGCCAGATGCCCACGGTGAAGCATCTTCCCCAGTATCCATGATTTTGGCGGGTGTGTTGCTGAAAATGGGCGGATATGGTTTAATTCGCATGAATATGGAACTTCTGCCCGATGCCCATATTTACTTTGCACCAGTTTTAGCCATTCTCGGTGTTGTGAATATTATCTACGGTGCTTTAAACTCCTTTGCCCAAACGAATATGAAACGGCGTTTGGCTTATTCTTCTATTTCCCACATGGGATTTGTACTGCTAGGTTTAGCCTCCTTCACGGATTTGGGGATGAACGGGGCAATGTTGCAGATGATATCACACGGTTTGATTGCCTCCGTGTTATTTTTCCTCGCAGGTGTCACCTACGACCGCACCCATACAATGGTAATGAAAGATATGGGCGGTATTGGTCAAGCCATGCCCATTGTATTTGCGTTGTTTACTATAGGTGCAATGGCATCTTTGGCTTTACCGGGAATGAGTGGCTTTGTGGGTGAACTCTCGGTTTTTGTGGGTTTGACAACCAGTGATGTTTACAGTTCTACCTTCTGTACTGTGACGGTTTTCCTAGCCGCAGTGGGCGTTATCCTCACACCTATCTATCTGCTTTCTATGCTGCGACAGGTTTTTTATGGCAAAGATGCAGCCCTGATCTGTGATATTAACAATGTAGGGTTGGAAAATCAGGAAGATGAGGGTACTGCTTGTTTTGGTACAGATTGTCTTCTGCCAAATGAAGCCGTCTATAGTGATGCAAGACCCCGAGAAGTGTTTATCGCTGCCTGTTTTCTGGTGCTAATTATCGGTATTGGTTTCTATCCTAAAGCAGCTATGCAGATGTATGATGCTAAGACTGTGGCTGTAAATGCTCATGTCCGTCAATCCTATACTATCATTTCACAAACCAGCCCCGGTATCTATGCTAATGGGTTCTCGACACCAAGAATCTCAGAAGCTGAAGTTAACTCGGTTTTGGCAACTTTGAAATAAACCCAACTGCTAAAACAAAATTAGTGATTAGTGTGACTAATCACTAGTTCAAAAAAATTGGAGATTGCTACTTTTAAGCTAATATAAAAAAATGTAATCCCTGTGAAAACTGATACTATATTTTATCAACTATTTCAGACATTACCCAGTATCCTTTTTGAACTGATTGGTAAGCCAGCCTCAGAAGCAGAAGCATATCAATTCACATCTGTAGAAATCAAGGAACTAGCATTTCGCTTTGATGGGCTATTTGTACCTGATTCAGAAATACCAGAACAGCCAGTTTACTTTGTAGAAGTTCAATTTCAGCCGAAAACGGATTTTTACTGGAAATTATTTACCGAAATCAGTCTTTATCTGAATCAATATCAACCAAAGAATGATTTGGG
>NZ_JAYGHA010000024.1:0-38378 GCF_034931405.1 Anabaena sp. UHCC 0451
GGGAGATGATAGGTTAGTAGGTGGTGTTGGTAATGACAGCCTTTATGGTGGTGTTGGAAGTGATACTGCTGTTTATTCAGGTACTCTTTCCCAATATCAAATTACCAATAACGCAGGAGTATTCACAATTACCGATTCAGTATCTAATCGTGATGGTATAGATACATTATTTGACATTGAAACAGTACAATTTTCCGATCAAACCATCACTATTGGTAATGTTACTCTTCCCAGCATTACCCTAGCCCTATCTCCAACCAGCGTCACCGAAGATGGAACAGCCAACCTAGTTTACACCTTCACCCGCACAGGAAGCACAACAAATGCCTTAACCGTCAACTATAAAATTGCTGGAACAGCTAACAGTACCGACTATACAGGTGCAACACCGGGAACAGGAAAAACCATCACCTTTGCTGCTGGTTCGAGTACCGCAACTTTAAATATTGACCCCAAAGCAGATACCACAGTTGAATCTAACGAAACCGTTGCTTTAACTCTAGCCACAGGTACAGGTTACACCATTGGTACAACCACTGCGGTGACAGGAACTATTACTAATGATGATTCTACTATCAATCCCACGATTACCCTAGCCGTATCTCCTACCAGCGTCACAGAAGATGGAACAGCCAACCTAGTTTACACCTTCACTCGCACAGGCAGCACAACAAATGCCTTAACTGTCAACTATAAAATTGCTGGAACAGCTAACAGTACCGACTATACAGGTGCAACACCGGGAACAGGAAAAACCATCACCTTTGCTGCTGGTTCGAGTACCGCAACTTTAAATATTGACCCCAAAGCAGATACCACTGTTGAAAATAACGAAACCGTTCTTTTAACCCTAGCTGCTGGTACAGGTTACACCGTTGGCACGACAACTGCTGTGAAGGGAATTATTACTAATGATGATGTTTCTTCGGCTATCACCATTAACCTCAGTGCTGACCAGACCATAGTCGAAGGTCTTACCAGTCCACAAAACGTCAGGTATAATGTCACTCTTTCTGCTGCGAGTAGCCAAACTGTGACTGTCAACTATGCCACCAGTAATGGTACAGCTACAGCCGGTTCAGACTATACTAGCAAAACAGGAACTTTGACCTTTGCCGCTGGTACTACTAGTTTATTTATAGATATCCCCATCACCAATGATAATAATAATGAAGCGAATGAAACCTTTACTCTAGCGCTGAGTTCTCCAACTAATGCCAGCTTAGGAACTAAAACCACCGCTACCACAACCATTACTGATACTCTGATTGCTTCTGCTACCACTACTTTACCCGCAAACGTGGAAAACCTGACTCTCACAGGTGCAAAAGCTATTAATGGTAGAGGTAATGCTGGTAATAATGTTCTCATTGGTAATAGTGCCAATAATACTCTTGCAGGTTTAAATGGTAATGATACTTATGCTTTCGTTGCCAATACTCCTTTAGGAACTGACAGAATTACAGAAACGGTAACAGGTGGTATTGATACTCTAGATTTTACTGATACTACTGCTGCTGTGAAAACAAATCTTGGTGTAACTACTACACAGACTGTCAATAGTAATCTGAAATTGATCCTCTCTGCTAAAAATGTCGTTGAAAATGCCACGGGTGGTACAGGAAATGACCGTCTCATAGGTAATTCATTAAATAACCTGCTCATTGGTGGTGATGGAAATGACCAACTACAGGGTTTAGCCGGAGATGATACTCTCTGGGGAGGATTGGGTGATGATATTCTCATAGGAGGAGTTGGTGCTGATCAATATCTTTTCCAAGGTAATGGAGTTTTTAACGCTAATTTAGGTGTTGATTTGATCACCGATTTTGCAGTTGGACAAGACAAGATTGCTTTGAGTAAAGCTACATTCAATGCTATTACTAATGCTGTCGGACAAGCGTTAACTAATTTTGCTGTTGTGGCCAATGATGGGTTGGTAGATGCTAGTAATGCCCACATTGTTTATAGTCAAGAAACTGGCAGTATTTTCTATAACCAAAATGGTAATGTTTTGGGTGCAGCTTCAGTATTTGAGTTTGCTTATTTAAGTAATCCTGACATCACTCTCAGCAGTAGTGATTTCAGTTTGATTTCTTAATACTTCCTCTTTTTGGGTCTTTCCATGAGATAAAAAAAGGTGGGCAATTGCCCACCATACCTTATGTTATTGGTGAATCTTTGAGCATTTCTAAGGCTTCATTACACCAATCTATCCATTCTAATTCACAACGAATACCCGCCTTTAAAACCAGATATTTTAACTTTTCTGGTTGGGTTAATTTTGTTGTTTTTTCAAAATGTTCTTGTTCAATTTTTCGATATTGTGATAATTTATCTAGATGTTTTCTGTGACGACGTTCTACATCTGCAATTAAAACTTTAACTGGTACTAAACTACCAGAAAATATTTTAACTAATATATCTTCTCTAATCACATCTGGTTCACTAGGTTTTTTCATCCATTCTATTAAATATTCCTTCCCCTGTTCAGTGATGGAATAGATTTTTTTATCTAAACGGCCTTCACGGGGAATGATTTCGGAAACAATAAAACCTTGGGTTTCTAGTTTTCCTAATTCTCTGTAAATTTGCTGCTGGGAAGCGTGCCAAAAATAACTTACTGATTCGCTAAAAACTTTAGAAAGATCATAACCGCTATGAGGTGCTTCGATTAAACAAGTTAAGATGGCGTGGGACAAACTCATAAATAAAATAAATGATTTGACTACTTGACAGATATTTATTCCAGGTTACACTGGATTTTGTATACAATAAGTTGAATAAACTTTATTTTTATTAATTAATTGTATACAGCAAATTTAACTGTTGAAGGTGGTCTATGCAAAATCTTCATCCTGTCAGATATCCGAATCGAGTGATGATAGGTGCGATCGCATTAGGTTTAATCAGTATTGGTGGTTCATTATACATTTTATCTGGTAACAAGCCTGATGAAAAAGCGACTGTAGCGGCTGATAATCGCCCTGTAATCAAAGCAGTGACAGCTTTGGGACGAATTGAACCCCAAGGGGAAGTAATTCAAGTATCGGTGTCACAGATGGCTGGTAGTAACCGGGTAGCGCAACTTTTGGTTAAAGAAGGCGATCGCCTGAAAAAAGGACAAATAATAGCGATTTTAGACAGTAGCGATCGCCGTTTAGCAGCACTCAACCAAGCCAAACAACAGGTTAAAGTTGCAGAATCGCATTTAGCGCAGGTAAAAGCAGGTGCAAAACAAGGAGAAATTGACGCACAAAAAGCAACAATTTCCGAATTAGAAGCATTATTACGTCAAGAAAGTGCAGCGAGAAATGCAACTGTAAAACGCTTAGAAGCCGCAGTAAAAAATGCCGAACTTGAATATCAACGTTATCAAACTTTGCAAATAGAAGGCGCAGTTTCTACATCTATTCGTGATACTAAAAAGTTAACTTTAGAGACAGCACAAGCAAATTTGCGAGAAGCGATCGCTAACCAGTCCCAAACATCAGAAACCTTGAAAGAAAAACTCAAACAAGCGCAAGCGACATTAAACAGAATAGCAGAAGTTCGTCCTACAGATGTACAAGCTGCAATTGCAGAAATCGAAAATACCAAAGCATCTGTACAGACAGCAGAGGCTGATTTAAACTTAGCTTATGTGCGTTCTCCTAAAGATGGACAAATTCTCAAAATTCATACATTTTCAGGAGAAATAGTTAGTAATCAAGGTATTGTAGAAATTGGTCAAACCAATCAAATGTATGTAGTTGCCGAAGTGTATGAAAATGATATTAATCGTGTAAAATTAGGACAAAATGCAATTATTACTCAACTTAATTTACCAGGAGAATTAAAAGGAAAAGTTGATAATATTGGCTTATTAATTGCTAAAAAAGATGTGTTAAATACTGATCCAGCGGCTGATATTGATGCACGAGTTGTAGAAGTGAAAATTAAACTTGATAGTGAATCTAGTAAACGAGTCAATGGGTTGACTAATTCTAAAGTAAAAGTTGCGATTAATTTACAGCCAGCAATTTTCAGATAAATGAACTACATTTTTTATCTCACGCAGAGACGCAGAGAACGCAGAGAGAAGAAAAAAGATTTTTATAAATGATTTAGGATTGCTTTTATGTGGAAAAGAAAAATACCTTTAGCTTGGTTGCAATTATCACGAGAAAAAGCGAGAATGGCTGTAGCAATTGCGGGAATTGCTTTTGCTGATGTGTTGATGTTTTTGCAGTTGGGAATTAGGGAAGCTTTATTTGATGGTGCGGTACAATTACACAACAGTTTAGAAGGTGAAATTGTTTTAGTTAGTTCTCGATATAAAGCTTTAATTTCCCTTGATCAATTTTCTCAAAGAAGATTATATCAAGCTTTAGGTTTTACAGGAGTAAAATCAGTTAGTCCGATTTATTTAGATTCTATTCCCTGGAAAAATCCTGATAACCAAGAGACTTGGAGAATTTTTGCTATTGGTTTTAATCCCGAAGAGAAAGTTGTTAATTTACCGGGAGTAAAAGAGAATTTAAACTATTTGAGAGAACCAGATACAGTTTTATTTGATCGAGGTGCGCGTAAAGAGTTTGGGAAGATTGTTTCTCAATTTGAAAACAATAAAAAAATTACCACAGAATTAAACAATCGTCAAATTAATGTGGTTGGTTTATTCAGGTTAGGAACTTCCTTTGGTGTGAATGGGAATATTATTACCAGCGATGTGAATTTTTTACGTCTCTTTGGTACTCAAAGAAGACAACAAGGTTTAATTGATTTTGGGTTGATAAAATTAGAAGATAATGTGGATGTGAATTGGGTTATAGGAAATTTAAAAGCTAATTTACCCAATGATGTAAAAGTTCTTTCTAAACAAGAATTTATGGCACAAGAAAAAAGCTTTTGGAATACTAGCACACCTGTAGGATTTACTTTTACTTTAGGTGCAATAATTGGCTTTGTAGTGGGTGCGGTTATTGTTTATCAAATTCTCTATAGTGATGTTTCTGATCACCTACCAGAATATGCAACTTTAAAAGCTATCGGCTTCAAAAATAACTATTTACTTGTAGTTGTATTTCAGGAAGCTTTGATTTTAGCAGCTATCGGTTTTATTCCTGGGTTTGCAATTTCTCAAGGTTTATATTTGATGACTCGTCAAGCAACATTATTACCAATAATAATGACCGTAGATAGAGCGATATTTATCTTTATTCTCACAACTTTGATGTGTTCAATTTCTGCTTTAATAGCAATGCAAAAATTACAATCTGCTGATCCTGCTGACGTTTTCTAAACAGAACCTACTCAAAAAAACTCTCAAATTTTCATTTCTCTGCGGACTCTGCGTCTCTGCGGTTCGTTTCATCCACAAAAACTTAAACCACATAAATTATGAACTTAAAAAAAAGGAAATCATGAACACCTTACCAGCAATTTCCGTATCTAACCTCAATCACTATTACGGAGAAGGAACATTAAAAAAACAAATCCTGTTTGATATTAATTTGGAAATTCAACCAGGAGAAATTGTCATCATGACTGGTCCCTCTGGTTCAGGAAAAACTACCTTACTGACTTTAATTGGTAGCTTGCGTTCTATTCAAACTGGAAGTTTAAAAATATTAGGTAAAGAAATATATGGTGCTAGTAAAAATGCAATGGTACAAGTGCGAAGAAATATAGGTTATATCTTTCAAGCACATAATTTATTAGGTTTTCTCAATGCTCAACAAAATGTGCAAATGCCTTTTGAGAATGATCATACAATTTCCTTTCGAGAAGCACAAGCAAAAGCAGCAGCAATGTTAACAACAGTGGGGTTAGGAGAAAGATTGAATTATTATCCTGATAATCTTTCTGGGGGACAGAAACAACGGGTAGCGATCGCACGTGCATTAGTTCACCATCCCAAGTTAGTTTTAGCAGATGAACCAACAGCAGCATTAGATAGTAAGTCTGGTAGAGATGTGGTTAATTTAATGCAGCAATTAGCAAAAGAACAAGGTTGTACAATTTTGCTAGTTACTCATGATCATCGGATTTTAGATATTGCAGATCGGATTGTAAAAATGGAAGATGGATATTTAGTAATGTAGTGATTAAATACCAATGAATGATCAAAACACGATCATTGCGAGTGGTAATAACTATTTTAAGGGTATTGTCCTACCATCTGTATTTCCACATAACTCTTGTAAGCATATATTCACGGGAAAACAGTATAAATACACATGATGTTAACCATTACTTTAACTATTTACTAGTTTTTCCTTAATATTGGTGAGATAAACTAGGTATTGTTACAAAAGTTTATGGCTGACCAATAGTAATACGGTTGTTTTTCGCAATCCTGAAAAACATCTGTGCGTAATCAAAGCTACGTATTTTATTATAACGCGAACATTACATCTAGCGACTGCAAAGCTAATTTTTGTAGTCAGTGTTTTGCTGTCAATAAACATAACATTGATGAGCCACATTTCTCAACCTGTCGATTTGGAATTTCTGTTTATTACGTAATCTCAATATCAACTGTTCTAGAGATCAGTTGCATTTTTGACCAAGCAAATAATTAAACATTTGGAGATTTAGGAAAATGGGTAATCAATATCATGAATTGTCCGCAGGTTCATTAACACAAGACTGGACAGATATAACCCTCCTCAGCACTAATGATGATTGGAGTGGTATTCCTAGCATTATTGGCTACCGTGGAGATGGTTTAACAACTGCAAATGATGTAAATCCACAAACGGTTATTGCTGATGAAACAACTGTAGATGTTAATGTCAACCAAACCAATCCCAATACATTTAATACTGGTGGAATTGCTGAATTTGAAATTGCTAACCCAGTAGTTGCGCTTCAGGGTTCAGGTACTGCGGATGCACCCTTTCTGTTGATTCATCTGAATACCTTGGGTGTAACAAATATCAATGTATCTTACAACCTCCGGGACATTGATGGATCTACAGATAATGCTCCTCAGCAAGTCGCTTTACAGTATCGCGTCGGTACTACAGGTGATTTCATTAACATTCCTGCGGCTTTTGTCGCTGATGCCAGCACGGGACCAAGTTTAGCAACTCTGGTGACAACAGTCAATGCCACACTACCAACCGCAGCAGAAAATCAAGCCCAAGTACAGGTGCGGATTATCACTACAAATGCAACTGGAAATGATGAATGGATAGGGGTTGATGATATTAATGTATCAGCTACGGCATTACCTACTGATCTGTTTATTTCAGAATATGTTGAAGGTAGCAGTAACAACAAAGCGATTGAAATTTTCAATGGTACAGGTGCAGCGATAGATTTAGCAGCAAGTGGTTATAAGCTTGAATTCTATTTTAACGGCAGCACAACTCCCGGAACAACCATTAACTTAACAGGGACAGTTGCTAATGGTGATGTATTCGTTGTGGCTGATAATGATGCTGTGGCAGATATCTTAACAGTTACAGATCAACAATCTACTAGTAACTTTTTTAATGGAGATGATGCAATTGTATTGCGGAAAAATGGTGATGTAATTGATATAATTGGTCAAGTTGGTGTTGATCCCGGTAGTGAATGGGGAAGCGGATTAATTAGTACAGCAGATAATACAATACGCCGCAAATCTACGATTATTGCTGGAGATACTAACCCCAATGATGCTTTTGATCCTACCTTAGAATGGGATGGCTTTGTACAAAATACCTTTGATGGATTAGGTAGTCATACAATTGCAGGAGGTGGACAATCTACACCTATCCTGACTTTAACAGTTACTCCTAATAATTTTTCAGAAAGTGCCGGAGTTAATGCAGCCATCGGTACAGTAACTCGCACAGGTAATACAAATAACGCCTTGACTGTCACTTTAAATAGTAACGACACCACAGAAGCAACAGTTCCAACCACAGTAATTATTGCTGCTGGACAAAATAACGCCACCTTTGCAGTCAATGCGGTAGATGATGCTTTAGTAGATGGTTCTCAAAATGTGACCATTACAGCAACTGCAACTGGTTTTATTAATGTTACTGCTGATGTTACAGTTACAGATAATGAATTTGCCATTACCAAAATCCATGACATTCAAGGTAATGGTGCAACTTTCAATGCTGCTTTTGCTGGAATTCAAACCATAGAAGGGATCGTTGTTAGTGCTTTTCTTGGTGCTTCTCAACTGAATGGTTTTTATGTCCAAGAAGAAGATGCAGATGTAGATGCTGACTCTACAACCTCAGAAGCAATCTTTGTTTATGATCCTACAGGCTTATTTTCTGGTAACGTTGGGGATCAAGTCCGCATCACTGGAACTGTAGGAGAATTCACCAGCACCAGCAGCGGTATTAGCAGCAGCTTAACTCAACTTTCGAGTTTAACCAATGTTGTAAATTTAGGTGCTAACAACTTACCCACAATTACTAACATTCAGTTTCCTGTCACTAGCGTTGCAGATTTAGAAAGCTATGAAGGAATGTTAGTTAATGTCAGTGCGGGAACTGGTGATTTAACAGTTACTGAACATTTCCAATTAGGTCGTTTTGGCCAGGTTGTACTTTCCGCAACAGGTGCTAGTAACCAAGCTGGTACTGATGGCAGACTTGAACAATATACTCAATTTAATGCCCCTAGTGTAGCTGGGTATGCTGCTTATTTAGAAGAGATTGCTAAACGTCGCATTATCCTTGATGATGGTCGTTCTACACAAAACCCTGACCCGATTTTATTCGGTCGTGGTGGAAATCCTCTCAGTGCATCTAACACCTTACGCGGTGGTGACACAGTATCTAGCATCACTGGAGTTTTGGACCAGCGTTTTGAAGGTTATCGCATCCAAACTTCCACAGGTGTTAACTTTACACCAGCTAATTCTCGTCCAGAAACAGCACCGGATGTAGGTGGTACACTGAAAGTTGCGAGTTTCAACGTTCTCAACTTCTTTAATGGGAATGGTACTGGTGGTGGTTTCCCCACTTCACGGGGTGCTGATACTTCCACAGAATTTATACGTCAACGTGACAAAATTATCCAAGCTATTATCAACTCTGGGACTGATGTTCTCGGATTAATGGAAATAGAAAATGATGGTTATGGTTCTACCAGTGCAATTCAAGATTTAGTTAATGGACTCAATGACATTGCTGGTGTGGGAACTTATGCTTTTATCAATCCGGGTATTTCCCAATTGGGAACTGATGAAATTGCGGTGGGGATGATTTACAAACCTGGCCAAGTTACTCCCATTGGTTCAGCAGTGACAGTAGCTAATGGTTTCGGTCAAGGTGCATTTGATAATAATAACCGCAAACCCCTAGCGCAGACTTTCTCACAAAACTCCACTGGTGAAGAATTTACAGCAGTTGTTAATCACTTTAAATCTAAAGGTTCAAGTGCTGGAGGTGTGGGAGATGCTGATGCGGGAGATGGTCAAGGTTTATCTAATGGTACTCGTACCCGCGCTTCTGAAGATTTAGCTGCATGGTTAGCGACAAATCCCACAGGTACATCTGACTCTGATTACTTGATTTTAGGTGATATCAATGCTTATGCTCAGGAAGATCCAATTACAACTCTGGTAAATGCAGGATTTACTAATCTCCTTGCTGATACCACTTACTCTTACGTTTTTAATGGACAGTGGGGTTCTTTGGATCATGCTTTAGCTAATGGCAGTTTAGCAGCACAGGTGACAGGTGCGGAAAAATGGCATATTAACGCCGATGAACCAAATGTTTTAGACTATAACACTGAGTTTAAATCCGTAGGACAGCAAAGCAGTTTATATAATCCTAATCAATTCCGTTCTTCTGACCATGACCCAGTTATTGTCGGATTGAATCTCTACACTGCTCAAAATCCCACTAACATTAACCTCAGTGAAAGTAGTGTCAGTGAAAATGTTCCTGTTGGTACTTTAGTAGGGACTTTCACCACTATTGATCCTAATTTGAATGATTCCCATACTTACAGTTTAGTGACTGGAAACGGAAGCATTGATAATGGTGCATTTACGATTAGCGATAACCAACTTCTGTTGAATGTTTCTCCAGATTTTGAGTCTCAGTCTAGTTACAGTATTCGCGTGCGGACTACTGACCAAAGTAATTTGAGTTATGAACAGGAATTGACTGTTACCATTAACGATGTTGAAGATACACCTTCAGGTTTAACTATCATTGGTTCTCATCGTTTTGATGTTCTTATCGGTTGGAATGATGATGATAGGATTTCAGGACTTAATGGTAATGATATCATTTTGGGACTCAACGGTAGCGATCGCATCAATGGTGGTCATGGTAAAGATATTATCGCCGGTGGTAATGGTGCAGATTTCTTGATCTATCAGGACTTTAGTGATTCAATTTTAGGAAAAACTGACCTAATTATTGATTTTAACCCAGAAGAGGGCGATCGCTTTCTCCTAAATAATCTACCCACAGCCGTATTCAATGCTGGCATTTTGTCTAAACGTAATTATTCTACCTTGAGTGCAGCCATCAATGCAGCTTACACAGATGTTGACCCCAACACTGTGGGAAATCAAGCATTAGATGTCAATCAAGCGGTATTCTTAGGTTGGAATCAAAAAACTTATCTGTCAGTTAATGATAGTTTAACTGGTTTTAATGCCAATAGTGATCTTGTGGTTCAGCTGTTAGGAAAACTAGATACCGTGACTACTGAAACATTAACACCCAATAATTACTTTACTGTTTAATTTTTGATTATAACTCCACACCTCAAAGTGAGTGTGTGGAGTTTTCTGATTGAAACTAAACTAAAACTTGTACTTTTTGTTCTTCCAGCTTTATCTTAGCTTCTGCTGCCAAAAACTCAGCAACTTGAGCCTCAATTTCATCCCGCACAATTTGACGATATTCTAAGAAATGTTCAATTTGAGCGCAAACAGATAAATAACTACTAATACCACCAGGATTATGTTTGTACATATTCCACAAATTGCGCCAAAATTGCCAACGGGTATTACGTAATAAACCTTGTCGCCAACAAATAGTCAACAACGCTCGCAATACTTTCCAATTCACTTGTTTTTTTGCACCTTTGCCTTTTTTTGGATAAGTTGCTTCACCTAAAATTCGGAAATGACGATAAGCACGATCTAAAAATCTTGATGGTTCATATAGTTCCCAAAAAGCTTCTACATATTCACTAGCAATTTCTGCTAAAGGACGTGTAGGAATAAAATTCATCAATGTGGTTTGATTGATATTGGCAGATTTACTGCGGAGTCGGTTTTCCTTTTCTAATCTATGCCACAATGCTGTATCAGGTAAGGCTTGCAGCATACTAAATAAAGCAGTGGGAATTGATGTCTGTTCCACAAATTTAACAATTCTTCCCCCAGCACCTGTTTTTTCACCATCAAAACCAATGATAAAACCTGCCATGACTCGCAACCCAGAACGCGTAATTTTATGTACCGCTTCGCTGAGGGAATCTCGCGTATTTTGGAATTTTTGAGTAAAAGCAAGACTTTCTTCGTCTGGTGTTTCAATTCCTAAGAACACAGACCCGAAATTACACCTTACCATTGCATCCATCAATTCTTGATCTTGGGCTAAATCAACGGAAGCTTCTGTTGCAAAGGAGAAAGGATAATGATGTGCAACCATCCAAGGTTGTAGTTCTTTTAGGAATAATTTGACGTTGCGTTTATTGCCGATGAAATTATCATCTACCATGAAAATACTACGTCGCCAACCTAATTCGTAAAGATAATCAAGTTCTGCCAGGAGTTGCGCTGGTGTTTTAGTGCGGGGTTTGCGACCATAGAGGACGATAATATCGCAGAATTCACACTGGAAGGGACAACCACGGGAAAACTGCACCGACATTTCCGCATAAGCATCAAATTCCAGCAAGTCAAAGCGAGGAATGGGAGTGGTACTAACATCTGGCTTTTCACCACCAGAACGAAACATCCCTGAAGACTCACCACGGGAAATCGCATCTATAAATAAAGGTAAGGTAATTTCTCCCTCATCCAAAATCAAATAATCTGCACCCACGTCTGTGACTTCGCTGGGTAATGCTGTCGGGTAAGGACCACCTACTGCGACACGCTTACCACGGCGTTTTGCTTCTTGAATCTGTGCAAGCAAATCCTCTTTCTGAACTATCATCGCTGATAAAATTACCAAATCCGCCCAAGCCCATTCTGCTTCTGTGATTTGGCGAATATTCCGGTCTACTAGCTTAAAATTCCATTCTTGGGGTAAAATCGCCGCTACTGTCACCAAACCCAAAGGTGGTAACATTGCCTTTCTATCTAGCAAAGCCAGGGTTTTTTCAAATGACCAAAAACTTTTGGGAAACAGCGGATATACAAGTAAAACATTCATTATCTTAATGGCAAACTTAAATTTTGCTGATGGGTTTATTTTCAACCAAGACTGAAAAACGTTGTTAATTGTTCATGTTACAGATCATAATATCTGAAATTCGGGCAAAAATAATGTAGTGCTACTGCATTGCACAATTATCTTGCAGGAAAAGATAACGGAATATCGTCACTTATATATTTGAGATTATTTGTATCTTCAACTAAATTTCTAGCAGTTATGCTAATATTTTCATTGCCTGAAAAAAACCACAAAAGTGTATGAGTATCTAATAAAACTTGCATGGTTAATCTTCAAATTCTTCTAATGGTGCATCAAAATCATCAGACATAGAAATGATATCTTTATCTGTGCCAAATAACGGAGGACGTTGAGATTTAGATTTAAGTGAAGTTAGTTTTAACAATGGTTGCTGGTTTTCGGTAATAATAATTTCTTCTCCATTTAATGCTAAATGGAATAATTCTGATATTTTGTTAATTGCCTGTGTGATTTCTATGGAAGACATACTGTGGGATCTTTAAGTAATTTTATTTAATTATAGCAATTTTTTTGAAAATAAAGATACTGTAGGGGTTTAGCATTGCTAAACCCTTACCATAGCTAGAGACAAGCAATAGAAAATTTAGTTTAAAAACATAATTTTAATGTGATATAATATTAGATGATCTTACTTAATGAAAATCACAATTTATGACTACTATCTCTGTTAGCAAAGAACACATAGTTATTACTCCAGGGGTCTGTGGAGGAAAACCACGCATTGCTGGACATCGGATTAAGGTTCAAGATATTGTCATTTGGCATGAAAGGATGGGAATGTCACCGGATGAAATTATTTATCAACATCCTAGTATTACTCTAGCAGATGTTTATGCAGCTTTAACCTATTACCATGATCATAGAGAAGAAATTAGACAGCAAATTGAAGAGGGAGAAACTTTTGCTAAACAATTACAAGGAGATAAACCATCTTTAGTTGAAAAAATTTTAAAGGGTGAAAATGTCAAACAGGATTAAGTTTCACCTTAATAATAATTTTGCTCACGTTATGGTCACTTAACCAAAAATAGGAGTTTTACTTATGACTAATTCTACCACTATTCGCCAAGAAATATTAAAACAAATCAGTCTCATTCCTGATGAACAATTAAGTTATGTATTAGAGTTTATTCAGAAAATGAATGTTGCTGATCAACAAACTAATGACAGTGATGAAGATGTAGATGATGAATTGTTAGATATGAGTGCATCTGCATTACAAGATTATCTTACAGGAAAGGATAAAGGAATTTCATCTCAGGAGTTAAAGCGTCAATTATTAGGAGAAGATTTTGCTTGATTATATTATTTTAAAACCTGCCCAAAAATATCTTGAACGATTAAGAGTTGAAGATCAAGTAAGAATTATTCGTGCGTTGGATGGTTTAATTACAGGAACAGAAAATCTTGATATCAAACCATTAAAGGGTAGAGAAGAAAGTCGTTTAAGAGTGGGTAAATATAGGATTTTGTTTTTTGAGGATACAGTTAATAAATTATATGTGATTACGGCTATTGGTGCGCGTGGAGATGTTTATAAATAACGATTTTTTATAGTTGATTAAAATTCTTAGAAATGGAAAACTGAGTAAGTTGGGATTTAGATTCAATTTTAGTTAGTTGAGTTTCGTTACCTTAACCCAACCTACTTACTAATGTTCTAAATTAATGAAATAAGGTAAGTCCACAGTGAATTAAACTTTCAAGAGCAGCTTTTCCCAGTCCTATACCAATACCTTCCGCCAATTTAAGACATAAATCACGTAAAAATTTTCTTAAAGATGCCTCTCCTTTATATTTAGTTTTTAGTGTAGCAGCATCCATAGCTTTTATTTCTTCGATTAGTTTAGCTCTAATTTTAGCTATTTCCTTTGGATCATCCATAATTATCTATGCTCCTAAGTATTTTTTAGTTCAATTAATTATCAATTTTCTTTTTGTTGTAACCATGCTAAAAATGCTGCTTTATTACCCGCAAATTTAGCAAACTCTTCCTCTGACATAGTGTTTACAACATCAGAAATTTTTGATGATTGCGCTTGTTGATTGACAACTTTTTGTGGTATTTTATCTGGAGGTAATAATTGAGGATCAACAAATTCTAAAAAATCAGCTAAAGACTTACGAGAAGCAACAACCCACTGTCTTTCTGTGGGTACAGCGTCCATCATTGCGTCAAATAGTTGAGGTAATTTATATCTTTTGTTAGCAGAATAACCTACAATTGTTCCTCTCCAATTAGGTAGGACTTCTCGAATTTTATTTTCCACATCCTTAATTCTGCCATTTATGTTTTTTTCTTGTTCGTCACTCGGTATATTTGCTGAAGGATACCAATCTCCAGGATGCACTAAATCAACTTTATTTAAAGCAATAACCATTCTTTCTAAGAATCTCGGATCAATAGATTTAAGGTCAGTTTCTAAATACTGTTGTACTGAGGCGATCGCTCGATCTTGTGCGTCCAAAATCCACAAAGCAACATCAACATCTTTTAAGACTTTCTCATAAATAGCAATATGTTCTTTCTGCTTTAAACGACTTTCTCCTAATCCTGGCATATCATAGAAAATTAATGATCCTTTTGTTCCCTGAACTTCACTCAAAGGAATTTCTATTAAATTAGGTGCTTGAGTACAAGCTTCTGTGTGACTGACTTCTACACCAGCATTAAATAAAGCATTCAGTGTAGAAGATTTTCCTACCCCTGTTTCACCAATAAAAGCAAATCGAGGAGGTGGTTCATGATCTACTCTATCCTTGATCATCTGACGTATTTTCTCAAATTTATCTTCCGTTATCTCCTTTTGATCACCAAAGAGGTATTTTCGTAAATTCTGGAGTATGTGTCTCAAATCCATATACTTTAATTTGATTACTTGGTAAAACTTTTTGATTACACTCTGATGATAAATTACCTAGCTTATGGCAATATAAATACAAACCCTCTAAAACCCTTGATTTCCTACCCAATTTTGTAAAAAAATATAAATACAAAACGTCAAAAACCCTTGATTTTCTAACACCAGACTAGGATAAAATAGCTACAAGCGTTACTAGACCTAGTTATGATAACTGTTACAGAAGTGTTACAAGTAGTGGATGAGCTAGTCTTTAAACACACGGGAAACCACCTAACCGACTTACAGAGAAGTGCTGTTAAAGGCATTTGGGAAGGTGATACTTATAGTAAAATCGCTGATGAATTTGGTTATGAAAGCGAAAATCATGTTGGAAATGTGAGCCGTGAGTTATATAAAATTCTGGGAAAAGAATTAAATGAAGATGTTACTAAATCTAACTTTTGTTGGTCTATAGAAAGATTAGCTAATTCATTTAATTCATCACAAGTTATTGGAATAGGTATAAACAGTCATTTTAATTTATGTCCCAACAATACAGATACTCAAAAACAAGCAGTTAATAACGAAGCTAAAATTAAACAAAAAACAACTTATACCAATCTACAACAATCATCAAAACTCACTCATTTCTACGGACGCACCAACGAACTATTAACCCTATCTGAATGGATAGAAAACCCTAATACTCGGTTAATTTCAATCTTAGGAATTTCAGGTATTGGTAAAAGTACCTTAGTGAGACACTTCATTGATACTCACACCATAACCTTTGATGCAATTATCTGGAAAAATATTAAACTATCTAACTCCTTAAATTCTATCCTTGCAGAAATTCTCACGGAATTAAACGTAAATAACGAAGATATAAATACCAACAACTTATTAAAACAATCCTTAGAATTATTCAATCAAAAACGCTGCTTAATTATTCTCGATAACCTAGAACAAATCTTTATACCTCAACAATATGCAGGACGATATAAACCTGAACATCAAGATTATCAAACATTCCTGCAAATGATTACAGGAATTGAACATCAAAGCTCTATCATTTTAATTAGTCAGGAAAAATGCCAAGAAATGATATCTCTAGACAGTGAACTTTACCCAAGTCATTGTTTAGAATTATCAGGATTAGGTGATGCAGCTACAGAAATATTAAAAAATCAAGGATTGAAAAATCAGGAAGCTTGGTTAGACTTAATTAACTTATATGAAACTCATCCTAAATATTTACAGTATATCAGCATCTTAATTAAAGATGTATTTCAGGGTGAAGTTTCTGAATTTATCCAAGAAAGAAGTTTGATATTAACAGAAGATATTAAAACCCAACTTGATTTAACTTGGATGAAATTAACAGATGTAGAAAAACAGATTCTGGTAAAAATTAGTCAACAAGATCAACCTATATCTAGAAATGATCTCAAAGAATCCTTGTCATTATCATCAACCGATATAATTAACGGATTACAATCATTAACGAGAAGGTTTTTATTAACTAAATTAGAAAGTGATGAAAAATTATTTCATCTTTCCTCTGTATGGAGAGAATATATAAAATATATGCCCTAAAATATTATAATATAAACACACAATTATTCAATGAGCGGATCTGAAAGATGTCTAACACGCTGTACGATCGCGATTTGCAATTATGGATTGAGGAAACGATTCAGCAGTTACAAAATCATGAGTTTACATCTCTGGATATTGAGCATTTGATTGAGGAGCTAATAGATTTGGGTAAATCAGAAAAAAATGCTCTTAAAAGTAATCTGAAAATTCTCTTAGCTCACCTACTCAAATTAAAAATCCAGCATGATGTACCAGAGACAATGAAAGCAAGTTGGTACAGTTCCGTTGTGGAACATCGTCAGCGAGTTCTCGATAATCTCACAGATACCCCATCTCTCAAAAGTTATTTAGCGGAAGCATTAGAAAAAGCTTATCCCGATGGACGTAAACTAGCAATAAAAGAAGGTAAACTTGCTAAATTTGGAATTACCGTACCAGCAGAAAATGAATATCCTTTAACTTGTCCTTTTTCAATTGAGCAAATTTTAGATGAAGACTTTTATGGAATCTAGTCAGGATCAGATCCCCAACTTCTTTTATGATCTTATCAATCTATGCTAAAATTCACTAATGATGAAATAATAGATAAAATACCATGTTAAAAATACAACCACCAACCGCAATTGATTTTGATCCTGCAATTGTCGTAAAAGACAAAGATGAACAACCTATCTTGATGATAGATGTGAGATTTTCCTCTATGTATGGTTCTCCAGAACTGGATATATTAAAAATGGGAAAATATCAACATATTCCTTTTTTAATGTTTGTTAATTCCAACGTCATCAGAATCTTTAAGAGTCCGAACTTTGCAGAAGTAGCTAGATTAGAAACTAAAAAAGTTTTAGGATTTTATGATGCAGATAGTATCGAAGGAATTATCTATCAATCTACTTTAATAACCTTAATTCAATCCTGGTTAAGAGATTTAGATTATCATTGGAAAAGTGAAAATCCTCCTTATATTGAGGAAATGAAAGAAATAGGTTTATTTGCTCTTTTGGACGATGTAACTACAGAGGAGCTAGAACTATTATGATTATTATTTATTTAGAAACTAATTCTATCATGGCAATTGCCAAAGGAAGAAATAAAGAATTGGAAGACTTTGTTTATCAGTCTTCAGATAAACTCAAGTTTGTGATACCCAGTATTTGCTTGATGGAAACTCTAGTAGCAATAGAAAGAGAGGAAAAACGTAGTCAATCTTTTTCTCAAACTATTCAAATAGAGATGAACGAAGGGAAGAGGAATAAAGAGTTAGCCAATTCTGAATCTTTTGTCAATTATTTAGAACTTTGTTTGATTGACTATGGGAAATTAATACGTGATTTTAGAAAACGTTTTTTGAAGATTATTGAATACTTGAAAGATCATGGTCAATTAATTGAACCAAGTATTGCCATCTTAGAAACTACTTTAAAGAATCCTATATTACCTGGTAAAAATCAAAATCGAGATGATTTTATTTTACAGGTAATTTTAGCTCATGCTGGAAATAATTCATCAATTTCCAAAGCATTTTTTAGTGAGAACACTAAAGATTTTGGTAATACTAATATTCAACAAATATTAACCAGTCTGGGAATTAACTATTTTGGTAAAGTCTCTAATTTAGCGGGATGGTTAAACGAACAGAACAATAAACCAGTAACATAGGAAAACATAATAATCTATCAAATCATACTCTTATTTTTCTACTTTTCTTCCTTTGCGTCTACCCTGCGGGATCTCCTGAAGGAGATTGCGTCTTTGCGTGAGATATAAAAATCTCAAAACCATAAACAGAGCAAAACAGCTAAAATAGTACCCTAAAGAAAAATCATCAAAAATGGTAATATGACCACAGCCACACCCGTAAAAACAGAATACGAAGCAATAATTGGTTTAGAAACCCACTGTCAACTCAGCACCAACACCAAAATCTTCTCCAACAGTTCCACCGCGTTTGGTGCTGACCCCAACACCAACATCGACCCGGTGTGTATGGGTTTACCAGGAGTTTTACCCGTACTCAACGCCAAAGTTCTCGAATATGCAGTCAAAGCAGGTTTAGCATTAAATTGTCAAATCGCTAGATACAGCAAATTTGACCGTAAACAGTATTTTTATCCTGATTTACCCAAAAACTATCAAATTTCTCAATATGACTTACCCATAGCCGAACACGGTTGGATAGAAATAGAATTAGTAGATGATGCTGGCAACCCAACCCGCAAACGCATTGGTATTACCCGTCTGCACATGGAAGAAGATGCGGGAAAACTCGTACACGCAGGAAGTGAAAGACTTTCCGGTTCTACCTATTCTCTCGTAGACTATAACCGTGCCGGTGTTCCGTTGGTGGAAATTGTCTCAGAACCAGACCTGAGAACAGGCCAAGAAGCGGCTGAATATGCCCAAGAATTACGCCGCATTGTGCGCTATCTTGGTGTCAGTGATGGCAATATGCAAGAAGGATCTTTGCGTTGTGATGTGAATATTTCCGTTCGTCCCGTGGGAAGAAAGGAATTTGGGACGAAGGTAGAAATCAAAAATATGAACTCCTTCAGCGCCATCCAAAAAGCGATAGATTATGAAATAGAGCGTCAAATTGCCGCTGTCGAATCTGGGGAAAAGATAATTCAAGAAACCCGTCTTTGGGAAGAAGGTTCACAACGTACTAGCAGTATGCGCGTCAAAGAAGGTTCTAGCGATTATCGTTACTTTCCTGAACCTGATTTAGCACCTATCGAAGTTACTGATGTAGAGTTAGAAACTTGGAAAAGTGAATTACCGGAATTACCAGCGCAAAAACGCCATCGTTATGAAAGCGAGTTGGGACTTTCTGCTTATGATACACGAGTCTTAACAGAAGATAGTTCGGTAGCTGATTATTTTGAAAGTGCGATCGCTGCTGGTGCAAATCCTAAAGCTGCTGCTAACTGGATCACCCAAGATATCGCTGCTTACCTAAATAAGCAAAAACTGACCATTTCCGAAATTGCACTGACTCCTGTTAATCTTGCTGATGTGATTACTCGCATTGAAACTGGTAAGATTAGCAATGCTCAAGCTAAGGAAAAACTCGCAGATTTATTGAGTGGTGTTTCTCCTGAAAAAGCCTTTGCAGGTCAAGAGTTAATTAGTGATCCTACTGTATTAGAACCCATTATTGATCAAGTCCTAGCGGAAAACCCCCAACAACTAGAAAAATATCGTGGTGGTAATGTAAACCTCAAAGGTTTCTTTGTGGGACAAGTGCTGAAAAAGACAAACAAACGTGCTGAACCAAAATTAACTAATGAGTTAGTGGAAAAGAAACTGAACGCAAATTAGTACAACAGGAGTCAGGAGTCAGGAGTCAGGAGTAACACCCTCTTTTAGTGGAAGTTTCATAACTCACATCTTGCACCAGGCGACTGGAAGTCACGGCTATACATACAAAACCCACCTGCGTGGGTTTAAAACCCTTGATTTTCCGTGAGTCCGTGCAGACGGACTTAGTTTGTATAGCAGTGATTTCTAATCACCTGGGCTTGGTACTCAAACACTAGAATACTTGTAACACTGTCACCTGTCACCTGTCACCTGTCACCTGTCACCTGTCACCTGTTCCCTGTCACCTGTCACCTGTTCCCTGTTCCCTGTTCCCTGTTCCCTGTTCCCTTATTATGTTAATTTGATGAAGTCTTGAAAACTGGGTTGACAAAATATTACCTAAAAGTGTATTGTGAGACACCCAAAAAAGAAAATAATTTAGTTAAATTTCATCAAAAAATTCTCAAAAAGGGGCTTCACCCCTCACGCTAAAAATGTTATACTGTGATAAGTAGATGCACCCTGATGATTTGGAGAGCTATTCAATGGCTCTCTTTTTTAGTTTTGTTCTTCACTCAGTAATAATACAGCTATTGAGTTTCATAAGCGTTTGCAAGTTAAATGAATTACCATCTGGTGCAAGATTGCCATCAAAAGATAAACTCACAATAAGCAGAAATACGCGATATATATAGTTGTGGGAGAAAATTATGGCAGACTGGCAAGAAATTACTGGTGGTGTGACAGCAGCGAGGGGATATAGAGCAGCGGGAATTACAGCTGGTTTAAAACCTTCAGGATTGCCGGATTTAGCATTAATATTATCAGATGTGGATGCGATCGCTGCTGGTGTATTTACCACTAGCCACGTCAAAGCCGCTTGTGTAGATTATTGTCGTCAACGCTTACAAGCCAAACATACTACAAGAGCTATACTTTGTAACGCTGGCCAAGCCAACGCGGCCACAGGTAGTCAAGGTTTAAAAGATGCGCTAGAAAGTGCAGACTTAATAGCTAAAGAATTGGGTATTTCCCCGGAAGCAATTTTACTGGCTTCTACTGGTGTCATTGGTCAAAGAATTAAAATGGATGCTTTGCGGAGTGGTATACCTAAAGTAGTAGCCGCACTTTCAGAAGATGGTTCAGATGCAGCCTCAAAATCAATTATTACTACAGATTTAGTCACAAAATCTATTGCCTTAGAAACAACTATACATGACCGACCTGTGCGAATTGGTGGCATTGCCAAAGGTTCTGGTATGATACATCCCAACATGGCCACCATGCTGGCATTTGTCACCTGTGATGCGGCTGTTTCACCTGCGCTTTGGCAACAAATGTTAACACGCGCTGCTGATAGAAGTTTCAATTCCATCACCGTTGATGGCGATACCAGCACCAATGATAGCTTAATTGCCCTAGCTAACGGTGAATCTCGCACCCCAGCAATTACGGAAACAGGTCCAGAAGCCGAGAAATTGGAAGCGATGTTAACAGCAGTATGTCAGCATTTAGCCAAAGCGATCGCACGTGACGGAGAAGGTGCAACCTGCTTAATAGAAGTTCAAGTCACAGGTGCAAACGACGAAACCGCAGCGCGACAAATTGCCAAAACCATCGCTGGTTCGTCCTTAGTTAAATCTGCAATCTTTGGCCGTGACCCCAACTGGGGAAGAATTGCCGGTGCTGCTGGCCGTGCAGGAGTACCCTTTGAACAGGATAATTTGCAGATTAAATTAGGTGATTTCCTCCTGTTAGACAATGGTCAACCTCTACCTTTTGATAAACCATCTGTCAGTGCATATTTAAAACAAGCAGCCGCAGGTGCTTATCTGCAAGATGATACAGTGTTAATTTCTGTTAGCATCGGTAACGGTCACGGAACAGGTAAAGCCTGGGGTTGTGATTTGACTTACGACTACGTGAAAATTAACGCTGATTATACAACTTAGCAGAATTTAGATCCCCGACTTCTTGAAGAAGTCGGGGATCTGGACAGATAACTAATTTAACTAATTATTGTTTTTTACTAATCCAATCTTCCCCACCCGGTAACTCTATTAACATCCTTGTCACAGCAGCAGATAAATCTTTTGCAGCATGAGAATAAGTTAAATATAAAAAGCTTAATGCAGTTTGAATCAATTCATTTCTATTGATAATTTCTGATAATTTAAATTGACTATATGCACCATTAAAAACTTCCTCACTAGCATCAGCGATCGCATCTTCAATCACTTCTTCTAAAATCAAAGTTTCCCATTCATCACGATTCACATAATAGGATTTTTTATTTTCCTTGAGATTCACCTTTTGAATTTCTCTAAGAGAATTACGAATAGAGCTTACCCAAGAATTAGTTAGTCTTTGTTCAACTTGATTTTTAATCAAATGAATCAGCATAATTCTTAGATAAGATTCAATATTACGCAAAATAGCTTGTTTACTCATCCCCTCTAACTCATCCACAATTGCCAAAGCATCAGCATAACGTTTCTCGATGATGCTTGTTCTCAGGTCTACTAATTCTTGAGTCATCTTAATTAACCTCAACCTAAAAACTCTCTCATTTCAATTATATAATTATTGGTCATTTGTCATTTGTCATTAGTTAATCTCCCCATCTCCCCATCTCCCCATCTCCCCATCTCCCCATCTTCCCATCTCCCCATCTCCCCATCACCTCATCTCACTTACTTCCCTGTATCACCTGTAAACTACCACCAGCATATAAAATAGGTTCACCGACATCAAAACCATACTCTCTTAACAAACCCGGTAAATCTGTTTTTAATAACTCCCAAGCTGTTTGAGTTTCAAACAACCAGAAAAACACCGACAACCCAGGCCAAAATAAGGAATTTGTGGGAGGATGAAAATCTACCAAAGTAAAGACTCCCCCCGGTTTTAATACTCGATAAACCTCTTGCATGATTTTTCTTAATTGTTCAGGTTGCATTTCATGTAAAGCCGCGCTAGTATGTACTACATCAAAAGAATTATCTGCAAAAGGCATATTTTCGGCAAAAGCTTCTATGTACGTAGCATTGGGTACATTATTTTTTGCCCGTCGTAAAGATAATGGAGAAGCATCCAGCCCTGTAACATTTTGTGATAATTTCACCAAAAATTCTGTCGCTTGACCACTACCGCAGCATAAATCGAGAATTTTGGTATGTGAGGATAGTATTAAGCCTTGTAAAGCGAGTTGGCGAAAACGTCTTTCACCGCCCACACTCAAGGCTGCTAACCGGGAGATAGCATCATATAACCATTGATAGCGGTAACTCAAGTCTCTAAAAATTGTTGCCATTACATCTTTCCTGCTGATAAAGCTTTATATTTAATTAAAGATATATTGTGAACATTAGTAAAAAAATTGTAAGAATTGGGGGAAAGTAACTGCTATGATTCGTGTAGGCGTATTATTACTCAATCTCGGTGGACCGGATAAATTAGAAGATGTGGGTCCATTCTTATATAACCTATTTTCAGATCCCGAAATTATTCGTCTGCCATTTCGATGGATGCAAAAACCATTGGCTTGGTTTATTGCCACGCGGCGAGAAAAAACATCTCAAGCGAATTATAAGCACATTGGCGGGGGTTCACCACTACGCCGAATTACTGAAGAACAAGGGGAAGCATTAAGAAAGCAGATGGAGGCGATGGGTAAAGCAGCAAATATCTATGTAGGAATGCGTTATTGGCATCCTTACACAGAAGAAGCGATCGCCCAACTAACTCAAGATAACCTAGAAAAGCTGGTAATTTTGCCACTTTACCCCCAATTCTCTATTAGTACCAGTGGTTCTAGCTTCCGGTTGTTAGAACAACTTTGGCAAGAAAACCCAAAACTGCAAAGTCTGGAATACACAGTTATTGATTCATGGTACAAAGAACCAGGCTACCTGCAAGCAATGGTAGAACTGATTACTGACCAACTCAATCAATTTCCCAATCCTGATCAAGTACACATCTTTTTTAGCGCCCACGGCGTACCTAAAAGCTATGTTGTCGAAGCGGGTGATCCTTATCAGCAAGAAATTGAGGAATGTACTCAGTTGATTATGCAAACCCTCAATCGCCCTAATCCCCACACCCTAGCTTATCAAAGTCGTGTCGGTCCTGTAGAATGGCTACAACCGTATACTGAGGATGCCCTGAATGAATTAGGCGCACAAGGCGTTAAAGATTTAGTAGTTGTACCCATCAGTTTTGTTTCGGAACACATCGAAACACTACAAGAGATTGACATTGAATATCGGGAAATAGCCGAAGCCGCCGGAATTCATAACTTCCGTCGTGCAGCAGCGCCCAATACCCATCCCGTATTTATTAAAGCACTGGCAGACTTGGTAATTGAGTCTTTAGAAAAGCCTAACCTCAAACTCTCTCAAGTTACCCAGATGAAAAAAAAGGTGAAAATGTATCCCCAAGAGCGTTGGGAATGGGGTTTGACAACTAGCGCCGAAGTCTGGAATGGTCGCATAGCCATGCTAGGTTTCATCGCCTTACTCATCGAAATAGTCACAGGTCGAGGTTTGCTTCATGCCATAGGAATTTTATAGGAACAAAGGGAAAGGGTAAATCTTCTTAGGGACTTCCAAGAAATAAATGATCCCGATTAACTAACCGCTCCAGGCGCAGAGGACACAGAGTTTGAGAGATTTTTGCGTTAGGTGGTTGAGTGTTTTTTTATTTGGAAGTCCCTTACCCTACATCCTCTCACCCACGGCGATTTTGCCAGTACCACTGATACCACTGTTTGGCACTATGAATAGCAAACAAAAGCAGGATTAAAGCAATTAATCCCCCTTGGCGGGGAGCATCCACGGCAAACAGTACCAGTACAATACACAAGCTATCTTGCAGAAACACTGCCCACAAGGGCAAGCCACGCAAGCGATAAAACCAACCTAATTGAACTAACTGAAGTACCAAAGCCAACAAACCACCAATCAAGGCTATTATCCAACTTGGTAATTCTGTTGCCGAAGCAACTGCTAACCCCATAATTGCTCCTACTATGGGAGACAAAAATAATTGCACCAGCTGTAATATTCTCTGCCCAGCCAACTTTTTAGAAGCAAATAGCTCAAATAGTGACCAACTGGCTAATAAACAGACTAAAATATAGGGTGAGATCCGTGATAAAAGCGGGACTTGAGACCAGAGATTACTGCCTTGTAACAAGCCAATAATTAGCAAGGGTGTACCTAATCTCATTCCTGCTGCGGCTCCGGCAGACAGGGCGGCGAGGATTTCAATCATGGGAATATCCCCAGTATTAATAAATAAGTAAAGAAGAGTTACGAATGTTTAGTATTTCGGGAAATAGTTTTTGTCCAAAACTGAAGTTAAACAATAGGTTCATAATATTAGAATACTGTGTTTGTGTTTTATATACACAGTTTTAATCTATAGTTCTGATGTTTGGGTAGATATTAAGCATGAATTTCTGGTTGATATTTTTGGATATCAGTCTTAAGACTGATTTTTTGTTAAGTAAATTAACTGATAGTCTTGGCAATTTCACAACCATTAACGCAAGTATACTAGTTACTTATTTTGCCTAAAACTCCACAATTACTGGCGTATGATCACTAGGCTGTTCTAACTTCCTTGGTGCAACATCAATAATGCAACTTTGAGCGCGATCGCACAAAATAGGTGTTAAATAATGATGATCTATTCTCCATCCTAAATTTCGTCTAAAAGCAGCCGTCCGATAATCCCACCAGCTATAATTTCCTCCTTCACTGTTAAATTTACGAAAAGCATCTGTAAAGCCTAGTGCCAGAATATCCTGTAAAGCTTGGCGTTCTGGTGCAGATGCCATAATGTGATTTTCTAATTTCACTTTGTCATTAATATCTATATCTTCCAAAGCAATATTAAAATCACCACACATAGAAATAGCCGGATTTGATAACAACAACACCTGCAAATATTTTCGCAATATTGTTAACCAACGCAGTTTGTATTCATATTTTTCACTTCCTACCGATGAACCATTAGGAACATAAAGATTAATAATTCTCACTCCATCAATCACACCAGTAATGACCCGCTTTTGCTCATCCCATAGTGGATCTAATTCTGGTAAAATTGCTGTGAAACCCCTACTCACATCTGCCAACGGTTGACGGCTAATGAGTGCCACTCCGTTATAAGCTTTCTGTCCGTAAATATAAGGATGATAGCCTAAATTCTCAAAGGGAATTAAGGGAAAATCCTTATCCACAACTTTTGTTTCCTGCAAACATAGAACATCAACAGGATTTTCCTGTAACCAGTTGATAACCTGTTCTAAACGTGTACGAATTGAATTGACATTCCAAGTAGCTATTTTCATGACTTATTGATCAGTAGAGTAGTAGATTAAGAAATATAAAAAGTGTAAATTTTTGGAAACTTTTTGTAACCATTTTTGATTGTTAATTTTTTTGTTCTAGCTGTCATCCCTGCCAAAATTGGCTATAAATAACTGATCCCTATGATAAATTCGTATTCGCAAATACAAAATAGAAGAAATTGTAAGTTAGGCTACAAAATATTCTAATTGATTATGATCCCCAAGATAGATGAAAATACTAAATCCTGGGTTGTAATTTAATAATGATGTTAATTATGAGCTATTATCGATACTATGACATTATATTTGTGAGTGTATTGATAATATAGTTAACTGAAGTTACACTTTCTGGGAGCAAATCCGAAAAGTGAACTGAAATTTAAGAAGAGTCAGTATAAATGCTTTGTCCTCATACAATGATGTTGGGATTTTTAACAGATACATTGATTCGGGTTTAATCAAAATTTTTTTGCTTGATTACAACAACAAACTTTTTTAGGAGGACATTGGTATGAGTAATAGAGCCAACACTTGCCCCTGCTGCGGCGGAGCAATCCTGCGTCATGTTCGGCATAGTGAACTATATTGGTTTTGCTTGTCGTGCCGGCAAGAAGTACCACTTTTAACTGTTAGTCGTAATAGCGTAGAGACTCGTAACAAAGGAGTAGTGACTCCTTCTGTACTTAATTCCGTAGATTAAAAAGGATTCTTTTGCCTGAATCTTACCAAAAAAAAGATGCCTGCTTATTCAATTCCGGCTACTTTAATTGGTAAGTTGGCAGTTTATAATCCTGTTAAGGAACAAGGTTTAGGAGAAGAAATTTTGGAAAATGCGCTATGTCGCATAGTTTGTGTTGCTCAAGAAATTGGTATTTTTGCATTGAGAGTTGATGCTATGGATTTACAAGTCAGAGAATTTTATCTTAAACATGAGTTTATTCCTTTTTTAGATTCTATTAACCTTGTTTTTTGGCTAGAAGTCCAACGAAAAAAGCTTTGAAATTCAGGATGTAAATTAATTGATTCATCTTCATAAAGGCTGATCCATTCTCCAATAGACATTGAATAGTGATCAGATCGGATCTCTTGCCTCATTTTGTCAATTTCTTCCTGAAGTCCCATGTTCTTACTCCCATTTTTAAATTTAGAAAATCTGAAAACCTGGCTTTTGCAATCCGTTGATATTTAATCCTTTTAGGGTTTGGTAAATTAGTAGCTAATTAACTCTAATTTACCATGAAAACCCTACATTAAAACTGCTTTAAAAAGCGCAAATCGCTATTATACAAACGGCGAATATCATCAATTTGATGTAAAACCATCGCAAAACGTTCTACCCCAAAACCGGCCGCAAACCCACTATAAATTTCTGGATCATAACCCACAGATTTAAGTACATTGGGGTCAACCATACCGCAACCCATCACTTCTAACCAACGCCCCTTCCATTGCAAATCTACTTCCGCAGAAGGTTCAGTAAAAGGGAAATAACTAGCGCGGAAACGAATGGGTAAATCACCAAACATCGCTTGCAAAAATATCTTCACAGTACCTTTTAAGTCTGTAAAAGTCAGTCCTTGATCAACCGCTAACAGTTCAATTTGATGGAAAACTGCGGAGTGAGTTGCATCTACATCATCTCTTCTGTAAACTCTACCAGGGGCGACAATTTTAATCGGTGGTTCTTCCTTTTCCATGTAGCGAATTTGCACCGATGAAGTGTGAGTCCGTAGCAAATTACCATCCGGTAAATAGAAAGTATCCTGCATATCACGGGCTGGATGGTCTTGAGGAGTGTTAAGAGCCTCAAAATTGTAGTAGTCTGTTTCCATCTCTGACCCTTGGGCGACAGTGTAACCCATACCGACAAAGATATCCAGCGCCTGATCAACGATACCATTAAGAGGATGAATGCGACCTTGGGGACGATAAATACCCGGCATTGTCACATCTAATGTTTCAGTTTCTAGTTGTGCTTGAATTTGAGCAGATTCTAAAGCGGCGCGTTGCTGGTCTAAACTGTTTTGAATGGCTTCTTTAACCGTATTAGCGATCGCCCCAATTTTGGGACGTTCCTCCGCACTCATCTGTCCCATACTGCGTAACAAAGCACCCAGTTGACCTTTTTTGCCCAAATAGTTAATCCTGAGTTCCTCTAGGCGTTCCAGAGTATCAGCAGAGGCGATCGCTGTTTCTCCTTCCTGCCGCAATACTAAAAGTTGATCCTCTAAATTGGTAGTCATTCGTTTAGTTATTAGTTATTAGTCAGTAGTCAGTGGCAAAATACAACCAACAACTGACGAAGGACAATTAACCTTATGCCATTAATTAAGTCAACGGCACAAGTTAAAACCTTTCCTCTGTTTACTAGTTTAGAAGCGATCAACCATCAGGAATTTTTTTTCTTCCCTGTGTGACCAAAAACACTGACAATGGAAACGAAACTAATTATTAATAACCAATAGCCACCAACAATACTAACGAAACAATGATTAATGACAAATGAAATTATTAATTAGCAACGATGACGGTATTTCCGCCTTGGGTATCCGCACATTAGCCAACACCCTAGCAGAAGCAGGTCATGATGTTAGTGTAGTTTGTCCAGATCGAGAAAGATCAGCAACCGGACACGGATTAACCTTACATCAACCAATTCGCGCTGAAATAGTAGAAGCCGTTTTTCATCCAGCTATTAATGCTTGGGCTTGTGACGGCACACCCTCTGACTGTGTAAAATTAGCATTATGGGCTTTACTAGACTCCCCCCCTGATTTGGTATTATCTGGAATTAACCAAGGTGCTAATTTGGGAACAGAAATTTTGTACTCTGGAACTGTGTCGGCAGCAATGGAAGGTTTAATTGAAGGCATTCCCAGCATTGCCTTTAGTCTCACTAGTCATACTCACAAAGACTTTCAACCAGCAGCAAAATTTGCCAAACTCCTAGTTGACCACCTGGCAGTACAGCCCCTAGCAGATTTAATGTTACTTAACGTCAACATTCCCCCAGTTACCTGGGAAGAACTGGCTGGTGTCACTCTCACCCGTCAGGGAGTGCGTCGCTATATTGATGTTTTTGACAAGCGAGTTGATCCCCGTGGAAAAACTTACTACTGGCTCACTGGAGAGGTTTTAGAGGATGTAGAACCACCAGCAGGGTTAAATGTACCCCCAAACACTCCCCTTGATGTAGAAGTTATCCGTAATAACTTCATCAGTATCACCCCTTTGCAATACAATCTTACTTGTGCCAATGGACTGCATAAATTGTCTACATGGAAATTTAAATTTACGTAAATTTTTCTGTATTTGCCCAAAATTTAAGTCTAAATCAAAACCATTGCAGTACAATCTACGCTATAAATTTAGGAGCCACATTGGCATAATTGAATACGCATAAAATCCGGTGCATCAAAAATTGTAGATAACCGTATTTAACACGGTATGTAGTAAAGTATGCTTTTTTACTATTTTGTATTTTATAATCGAGTTAGTAAGACAGCATAAACTAGAAAAATAAGCAGCATTTTTTTCAGTTATCGCCCGCTCAGTCCAGCAATCAACACCCATGTCTAGGATAGAGAATCAATTTACAGTGCAGTTTTGGGGCGTTAGGGGCAGCATCCCCTGTCCAGGTCCACACACCGTCCGTTATGGAGGTAATACACCTTGTGTTGCCATGCAAGTGGGCGGCAAACATTTGGTTTTTGATTGTGGTACAGGAGTTCATGTTTTGGGACAATCCTTATTGCCTCAAATGCCTGTAGAGGGTCATATCTTCTTCACACACTCCCACTGGGATCATATGCAGGGGTTTCCATTCTTTAGCCCAGCATTTATCAAAGGTAATAAATTTAATATCTACGGTGCGATCGCTCCCGATGGCTCAACCATTGAGCAACGTCTCAATGACCAGATGCTTCATCCCAATTTCCCAGTCCCCTTGCAGATTATGCAGGCCAACTTGGATTTTTACAACATTAAAGCAGGGCAACCAATCCACATCGACGACATCACCATCGAAACGGCACATTTAAACCATCCAGGTGAAGCCGTAGGATATCGAGTTAACTGGCGTGGTGGTGCCGCCGTTTACATCACAGATACAGAACATTTTCCCGATAGATTGGACGAAAATATCCTCTGGCTATCACGTAATGCTGATATCTTGATTTACGATTCCACCTACACCGACGAAGAATACTATTCAAGCAAATCACCAAAAATCGGTTGGGGACATTCTACTTGGCAAGAAGCGGTGAAAATAGCCACAGCAGCCAATGTTAAAACCCTGGTAATTTATCACCATGATCCCGCCCACAACGATGATTTTTTAGATAATGTCGGTAAACAAGCCTATGAGAAATTTTCTGGTGCGATTATGGCACGGGAAGGATTAATCTTACAAGTTCCTGTATTAGATACTTTCTCTGAACCCTTTCCTGTCACTAATTCTTAAGCATGATTTAGCAAAAAATAGACATTGTAAATATTTGAAAACTGAAAATTGTCGTTGACAGTTTTTGTTAAATGCTTTTGAGTTTAGGAAAGAAGCAGAAAATTTGCATTGTAGACATTGTGATAGTTGTCAGAAATAGCTTTTAATGTCAGTCTCGATTATTTTCTTTTTGAAACTCTTCTATAACTGACCTAATTTCAACTGACCTAATTTCCTCTGCTGTAACATCTGTCTGTTCAAGTTTAGAATAGATGAGGAATTTTTATATTGTTTTTAACTGTAGGTGAAAGCTGATTACTGATTACTGGCAGCTAAATACTGACGTTTTTTTGATGATTATTGTGTATTTTGACGTTTATAGCAATATTCTCAGAGATATTTGTGATTTTAGATTAGATTGGTTATGAGAGAAGCTGACAGCGTTATAGTTTGTCTGTTGGTAAAGTAACGACAGCTGGTAAATCAGCTTTTTGTACTTCACCAGCAGAAAAAAAAGCCTATCTCAGCCTCAAATATTGCTAAAAGACTGAGGTTAGCAAACACTAATAGCTAAAATAAACTTAAAATCTCAGAATCCAAGATGCTCAATTTGTCTCAAAATGGATGTTCTGTGTGGGTTGCTGCTTCGACTGAACGGCTACTAACACCAACGGCTGTTGCTCTTGGCAAATTTGACGGTGTTCATCTTGGTCATCAAAGAGTAATTCAACCAATTTTGCATTCAGCAGGGAGTGAAGATGGACAGGGAGATAGGGGAAAATTAGCAGCAGACTCACCTGTTGATTCTATTCAATCATCAACTTGGCGATCATCCTCAGAACATATACACTCAACAGTAGTCACTTTTCATCCCCATCCACAGGAATTTTTTAGTGGACAACCCCGTGCTTTGTTAACACCACTGGATGAAAAAGTCGAACAATTGCGATCGCTAGGAGTAGAACAGCTGGTATTATTACCTTTCGACAAAGAACTATCTGCCCTATCACCCCACGAGTTTGTAGAAAAAATTCTGATTCAGCAACTGCAATGTCAAAAAATCAGCGTTGGCGAAGATTTCTGTTTTGGCAAAAAGCGCACGGGTACTGCCCAGGATTTGCAAATACTTGCCGCCAAGCATAATATACCTGTAACCATAGTTCCTATCCAAACTGATACAGACGAATTACCTAAAAACATTGATTGCATCAACTCTGATGTGATGGATGACAGTCGCATTAGCACTTCATTAATTCGCCAAACTTTGGCAATAGGCGATATTCCCAGAGCCAACCGTCTACTAGGAAGACCTTACAGTCTAACTGGTGTAGTTATACCTGGACAAAAATTAGGTAGAACCATAGGTTTTCCCACTGCTAACCTGCAACTACCAAAAGACAAATTTTTACCCCTTCAAGGAGTCTACGCTGTGCGGGTTCTCATCCATAGTCAAACGCCAGATACTTCTCCTATTCAAAGCTTAGGCGTGATGAATATTGGCAACCGCCCCACTGTCAACGGTACTTATTCAGCAGTAGAAGTACATTTATTTGATTGGTCTGGTGATTTATACGGTAAACAACTGGTGGTACAACTAGTAAAATTTTTACGTCCTGAACAAAAATTTCCTGATTTAGAAGCCCTGAAAACCCAAATTCAACTTGACTGCACCATAGCCAGAGAAATTTTCCATAGTGCATACTGAATTTGGATGATTACTGGGGAACACTGTATATATTGGTAATTGGTAATTGGTAATTGGTAAAAGATAAATATGCTTCCCAATCCCTAATCCCTAATCCCCAATCCCCAATCCCCAATCCCCAATCCCCAATCCCTAATCCCCAATCCCCAATCCCCAATCCCCAATCCCTAATCCCTAATCCCCAGTCAGCATGAGAGAAAAAATTGACGCTTTAACACAAAACTTGGCTCGTACCATCGTTGGTAAAAATGAAGCAGTACGCTTAGTGATAGTTGCTTTGTTGGGTGGTGGTCATGCCTTACTAGAAGATGTACCGGGAGTTGGTAAAACCCTGTTGGCTAAATCTTTAGCGCGTTCTGTAGATGGTAAATTTCAAAGGTTACAATGTACCCCTGATTTACTACCTACCGACATCACCGGTACTAATATTTGGAACCCCAAAAGCGGCGAATTTTCTTTTCTCCCTGGTCCCGTATTTGCCAATGTGCTACTAACTGACGAAATTAACCGCGCTACTCCTCGCACCCAGTCAGCTTTGCTGGAAGTGATGGAAGAACATCAGGTAACAGTTGATGGTGTATCGCGTTCAGTTCCTCAACCCTTCTTTGTCATTGCTACCCAAAACCCCATTGAGTACCAAGGTACATTTCCTTTACCTGAAGCACAAATGGATCGATTTATGCTCTCCTTGAGTTTGGGTTATCCTTCTGAATCAGAAGAACTACAAATGCTGCAAAATCTTCAACAGGGTTTGCAAGTTGCTGATTTGCAGCCTTGTATTACCTTGGCAGAAATAGCTGAGTTGCGCCAACTCTGCTCAAAGGTAAAAGTAGAAACATCCTTGCAGCAGTATATTTTGGAATTAGTTAGGACAACTCGACAGGATGAAGAAATTACTCTGGGTGTGAGTCCCCGTGGTACAGTGGCATTGCAAAAAGCTACCCAAGCCTTGGCTTTTATCTTAGGTAGAGATTATGCTATTCCCGATGATGTAAAGTTTCTTGCACCTTATGTTCTCTCTCATCGTCTCATCCCCAGAGGTGGAAGAAATTCCAAAACTATAGTAGATCGATTATTACGATCAGTGGCTATTCCTTAAGAGGATGTTTGAAAAGTTTTGGGCGAATATAATTTGCTACTATACAGGCAAAGTCCACCTCCGTGGACTAATGAAAAAATGGGATTTTTAACCCGCGCAGGCGGGTTTAGTTTGTATAGCCGCGACTTCTAGTCGCCAGGCTGTAATAAATTAGACTTTTCAAACAACCTCTAAGAGATATCTAAATATAAAATACCCAAAAAAACTCCAAAGATCATGTTCCTGAGAGCATAAAAATCATCGTAAGGGCGAAGCATTCGGACAGAATATCAATGGTTTCAGCGATAGGTTATCACCCGAATGCTTCGCCCCTACAAGGAAACCCAACATTTACGGACTTTTGTTGGGTTACGCTTTTGCTTAACCAAACCTACAAAAATTCTTAACCGAACAGTATTGTAACGTCTGTACATTTTTGCCTATGTGAGACAAAAAGCAAATGATTTTCACCTAACATATAAAGTTAAAGCAAAAGACAAAACCAAACACACTCAATGCGTATTTCTTTAAATTGGCTGCGGGAACTCGTAGAGATAAAACTAACTCCAGAAGAACTAGCCGAAACCTTGACAATGGCAGGGTTTGAAGTCGAAGATATAGAAGATCGCCGCACTTGGGCAGATGGCGTTGTGATCGGTAAAGTGCTGGAACGTCAACAACATCCCAATGCAGATAAACTGAGTGTATGTACAGTAGATATTGGTGCAGATGAAACTGTTAACATTGTCTGTGGCGCGTCCAATGTCCGCGCAGATATTTTTGTTCCAGTCGCAACCACAGGTACTTACTTACCCAACATTGACTTAAAAATTAAACCCGCAAAACTCAGAGGTGTACCTTCCAACGGGATGATTTGTTCTTTAAAAGAACTGGGTTTACCGACTGATATAGACGGGATTCATATTTTCACCGCAGAAAATCTCAGCTTGGGTAGTGATGTTCGTCCTTTGTTGGGTTTAGATGATGTAATTTTAGATGTGACTGCAACTGCTAACCGTGCTGATGCTTTATCTATGGTTGGTATCGCTAGGGAAGTAGCAGCTTTGACCGGAGGAAAGTTGTCTCTTCCCGAATCAAAGGAAGTGACAATTAACAAGCTTACAGGAAATTTACCAAAAAAAATTGAGCTAAAAATCTCTGAAACTAAAGCTTGTCCTGCTTACATTGGTACTGTTGTTGAACAGCTAAAAATTGCCCCTTCTCCTGAGTGGTTACAACAGCGGTTGCGTTCTGCTGGAGTGCGGCCAATTAATAATGTGGTAGATATCACTAATTATGTGTTATTAGAACGGGGACAACCACTGCACGCTTTTGATCAAGAAAGATTAAAATCTGTGGCTGGTGGTGAAAATTTAACCATCGGTGTCCGCTTTGCTGAAGTTGGGGAAACTCTGAAAACTTTAGATGGACAAACCCGCAATTTATCAAATCAGAATTTGTTAATTACTGCTAATAATAAAGCTGTGGCTTTAGCAGGAGTAATGGGTGGTGAAGAAACAGAAGTTCACGAAGGTACAACTAGCTTAGTATTAGAAGCGGCTTTATTTGATTCTGTAGCTATTCGTCGTTCTTCTCGCAGTGTGGGGTTAAGAAGTGAGGCTTCTGGTAGATATGAAAGAGGCGTAAATCGAGCAGAATTAGAAATAGCTTGTAACCGCGCTTTATCGTTAATCACTGAATTAGCAGTAGGTGTAATTGTTCAACAAGAAATTGCTGATACTCGTCCTGATCCTGCTACCTGGTCACATTCTATTCTTCTGCGGTTAAATAGAATTAATCAAGTGTTAGGTCCAGTTGAATTGGGAGTAGAAACGGGAGAACTAGAAGCAGAAGATGTAGAAAGAATCTTGACTGCTTTAGGATGTGAATTAACTGCTGATATAGATCGCACTTGGAAGGTAACAGTACCACCTTATCGTTACCGTGATTTAGAACGGGAAATTGATTTAATTGAAGAAATTGCCCGTCTTTATGGTTATGATAATTTCGTTGATACTTTACCAGAAAAAACCGAACCTGGTTATTTATCTTTAGATCAAGAATTACAGCGGAAAATCCGTGCTTATTTAAGGGCTGAAGGTTTAACAGAATTAATCCAATATTCTTTAGTCAAGCCTGGGGAAGATAAACAGATTGTTCTAGCTAACCCTTTATTTGCAGAGTATTCAGCTTTAAGAAGTGATTTAATTTCTGGATTGATTGATGCTTTTCAATACAATTTAGACCAGGGAAATGGGGCGCTAAATGGTTTTGAAATCGGGCGCATTTTCTGGGAAGAAGAAGATGGTTTGCAAGAAGCTGAAATGCTGGCTGGGATCATGGGTGGTGATGTTACTCTTGGTAAATGGTCCCGTGGTGGTCGGGAACAACCGATGACTTGGTTTGAAGCTAAGGGTATTTTAGAAAGTGTCTTTAAACAATTTGGTTTAGAGGTAGAATTTCAGCCAGAAAATCGAGATTCTCGTTTACATCCCGGACGCACTGCTTCTTTGTGGATTAGGGGTAATAGATTAGGTACTTTTGGACAAGTTCACCCTCAACTGCGCCGGGAAAAGGCTTTACCAGATGCGGTTTATGTGTTCCAATTAAGTTTGGATACTCTGTTAAATGAGTTGGATAATGATGAACTGCTAATTCCCAAGTTTAAATCCTATTCTACCTATCCAGCTAGTGATAGAGATTTAGCCTTTTTCGCACCTGTGAAGGTGACAGTTTCGGAAATTGAAAAGGTGATTAATAAAGCTGGTAAAGGTTTGCTGGACTCTGTGGAAGTTTTTGATGAATACAGGGGAGAAAATGTCCCCGCAGGACAGAGAAGTTTAGCTTTTCGCTTAGTTTATCGAGTTAGCGATCGCACTCTCACTGATAATGAAGTTGAACCAGTTCATGATCAAGTACGTACATCTTTAGTCGAAAAATTCGGCGTGACTTTGAGAAGTTAAGATTTGGTAATTCATTGGTAATTGGTAATAGTTTTCTATTTACTAATTGCCAATTTCCATTATCAAAACTACTCAAAAACAGGCGACCAAATTTCCGAAATTACTACTTCAAAACCAGGTAATAAATCAGGAAGTGTTAAAATATCGCCATCTTCTAAAATCACTGTTTCACCATTACGAGAAACTTCTAATTTTCTTGTTTTGGGATTAATTAAAATTCCCACTTGTGAACCTAAATTAATAAAATCTTGAATCTTTTTTCTGAGTTTATCTATAGAATCAGTTTTAGATTTTACTTCCACTACCAAATCAGGAACTAATTCTGCATAATCTTCTGTTGATTGTTTAAGTCTATCAGCACGTACAAAAGAAACATCAGGCGCACGTAAATCAGAATTTGGTAATTTAAAACCCGCGCTAGAACCAACTACACGGCCTAATTTACGAGGTCTTACCCAGTTTCCCAAAATTCGCGCAAACTCAGTACCTACTTCTTCTGATTCATAACCGGACGGACTCATAATAATGATGCTCCCATCTACTAATTCTATGCGATAGTCTGGATATGCTATCTGTATTTCTTCTAGTTCTTTCACGGTTAAAGACATGATGGTTTTCTCCTGAAATACTACGGAAATACTCTATGGATTGTTACTAATTATTGTATTTGATTAGATCTGATGTGTTCAATTTTATGTTAAAGATGAAAATAATGATTATGCTAATTCTATAGTAGCAATGATTGAGTGAAATTCAAATTTCGTGCTTTCCTGATATCCCCTAATTATATAGCGGAATGTAGGTTGTATGAGATACACAACTTACCAAGAAAACATACACCAAAAAATTTGCAAGTCTGTTCCCTGTTAAGAGTTCCCTGTTCCCTAATCATAATTGACTACAATTCACAATACATCTAAAATAATTCTTTCACCCAGATAAAAATAACAACACCATGCCAAAATACATAATGTGGGGAACTTATTGCGAAGACGTTTTAACTAAACGTGAACCCTATCGTCAAGCGCATTTAGAAGGATTAGCAAAACAGAAAGAATCTGGTGTTTTGATTACTATTGGACCGACCAAAGATGTAACTAAGGTTTTTGGGATTTATGAAGCTGAAGATGAAAACATTGTTTGTCAGTTAGTAGAAACTGATCCCTATTGGCAAAATGGCATTTGGACAGAATACTCTATTAAAGAGTGGATTCAGGCTTTTTAATCCATCCTAATTCATAATTGCAGCAGTAGAGACGTTACGCTGGAACGTCTCTACAGGAGTCAGAAAAAACTCTTTACCCTTCTTCCCTATTACCTTCTTTACGAACTATGAATTAGCCTTTAAGCGCCCGTTTAAAATTGCGACGATAGGATGGATTAGCAATAAACAAAACTGGCCATAATAAACTAAACCCAATGCGATTAGGCAGGGTTTGTGTAAAATGAGTCTTATTAAAGCCAGTCCAAAACTTCCAAGCCCCAACCACATAACCCACTGTCAAACCAAGAATAATTAGTTCCATTGTTGTCAACTCCTTGGTAAATTTAGAAAATCTTAAAAGAAAAATAACAAGCACTGCATAGACTTCATCGCCAAAATAACAGAGTGTATAACTCAGTTTATTAGGTTATGGCTTTGCAGTCATCGGCTTCTATAGAACTCATATTTGATTTTTGAAAAAAATTAGTAGTATTG
>NZ_JAYGHA010000024.1:38700-53526 GCF_034931405.1 Anabaena sp. UHCC 0451
GATTTTTTCAAAATTCAAATATGAGTCCTATAGAAGCAATCATAGCACTTAATTTTATGGAAACAAACAAAATAGAAACACTAGTAAAATTACTTAAGTTTGACAGATGTTTCTTCTGGAAGTTACTCAAAAATCAATATTCATAGGAGACTAAAGAAAGAAGAAACAAATTTTATAACGAATCTCAATGCAGTCTTGACTGTAAACTGGAGGATTTATGCGTGCAGTGCTAATGGCAGGTGGTTCGGGGTCACGGTTACGTCCCTTAACTTGCGACCTGCCCAAACCAATGGTACCGATCTTAAATAGACCTATTGCCGAACATATCATTAATCTTCTCAAACGACATCAGATTACAGAAATAATTGCCACATTGCATTATTTACCCGATGTCCTGCGAGATTACTTTCAAGATGGCAGCGATTTTGGCGTACAGATGACTTATGCTGTGGAAGAAGACCAACCCTTGGGGACAGCAGGGTGTGTGAAAAATATTGCGGAACTGTTGGATGAAACTTTTTTAGTAATTAGCGGTGATAGTATCACAGATTTTGATCTTACAGCAGCGATCGCATTTCACAAACAAAAACAATCAAAAGCGACTTTAATTTTAACCCGTGTTCCCAACCCCATTGAATTTGGCGTAGTCATCACAGATGAAGAAGGACGCATCAACCGATTTTTAGAAAAACCTTCAACCAGCGAAATTTTTTCCGATACTGTTAACACAGGGACTTATATTTTAGAACCAGAAGTTTTGGAATATTTACCAGAACAGATAGAATCTGATTTTTCTAAAGATTTATTTCCTTTACTATTGGCTAAAAATGAACCTATTTATGGTTATATTGCCCAAGGTTACTGGTGTGACGTTGGTCATTTAGATGCTTATCGTCAGGCGCAGTATGATGCTTTAGCGAGGAAAGTAAAACTAGAGTGTGCATATCAAGAAACTTCCGCCGGCATCTGGATAGGTCAAAATACTTATATTGACCAGACAGCAAGAATTGAAACACCGGCAGTAATTGGTGATAATTGCCGCATTGGGGCGAGAGTCCAAATTGAAGACGGAACAATAATTGGTGATAATGTCACCATTGGCGCAGATGCGAATTTAAAGCGGCCAATAGTTTGGAATGGAGCAATTATAGGAGATGAAGCACAATTATCCGCTTGTGTAATTTCCCGTGGGACTCGTGTTGACAGACGCGCTCATGTATTAGAAGCTGCTGTAGTTGGTTCGCTTTCTACTGTAGGAGAAGAGGCACAAATCAGCCCTGGTGTTAGAGTTTGGCCGAGTAAAAAGATTGAATCAGGTGCTGTTTTAAACATTAACCTGATTTGGGGAAACACCGCCCAAAGGAATTTATTTGGTCAACGTGGGGTACAAGGTTTAGCTAATGTTGACATTAGCCCGGAATTTGCGGTCAAATTGGGTGCTGCTTACGGTTCAACTTTAAAACCAGGTTCTCAGGTGACAGTATCCCGTGACCAACGCAATGTATCGCGGATGGTGACTCGTTCTTTAATTGCTGGGTTGATGTCCGTGGGTGTGGATATTCAAAATCTTGATTCTACAGCCATTCCCATTACCAGAACAATAATTCCCACAATGGGGGTAGCGGGGGGTATTCACGTCCGCGTACATCCAGACCGTCCTGATTATATCCTGATTGAATTCATGGATGCCAAGGGAATTAATATCACTAAAGCCCAAGAGAAGAAAATTGAGGGGGCTTATTTTAAGGAAGATATGCGGAGGGCGCAAAGTCATGAAATTGGTGATGTGGCCTATCCTAGCCAAGTAATTGACCGTTACTGCACAGCTTTTGAAAAACTTTTGAATGTGGGTACTTTGCGTAATAGTCGGGCAAAAATTGTCATTGACTATGTTTATGCGGTATCTGGGGCGGTTTTACCGCAGATGTTAGATAAATTTGGGGCGGATGCGGTGGTTTTAAATGCGAGTGTAAATAAAACCGCGATGACAACTACTACCCGTGAAGGACTGCTGACACAATTAGGTCATGTAGTGGAAGCACTAAAGGCAAATTTTGGGGTGCAGGTATCAGCGAATGGAGAACAATTGATTTTAGTGGATGAGTCTGGTTATCCAATTCGCGGGGAAATGTTGACGGCGTTGATGGCGGAGATGATGTTAACATCTAACCCCAGAGGTACGGTAGTTGTACCGGTTCATGCTTCTAGTGCGGTAGAACAAGTGGCGCGTCGTCATGATGGTAGGGTAATTCGCACGAAAGCAAATCCTACCGCTTTGATGGAGGCTTGTCAGAAAAATACCAATGTGGTTTTGGGTGGAAGCGGTGAAACGGGTTTTATTTTTCCCCATCTTCATCCGGGCTTTGATTCCATGTTTTGTATTGCGAAGTTGATTGAAATGTTAACAATTCAAGAGCGATCGCTTGCATCTGTTCGCGCTGAATTACCTCGTGTCATTCATCGGAATTATAGCATTCGTTGTCCCTGGACTGCGAAGGGGGCATTGATGCGTTATTTGGTGGAAACTCACCCAGCCCAAAATTTGGAATTAATTGATGGGGTGAAAATTTGTCAACCTTATGATGATAGTTGGGTGTTAGTTTTACCTGATGCTAGTGAACCAATTGTACATTTATTTGTTAATAGTAGCGATCGCGATTGGGTAGATGATAGTTTAAAAAACTATCGTAATCGTGTCCAGAGTTTTGTGGAACGAGAACAGGAATATTACGCTGCTGAAGTGTAACTTCTCCTAATCAAATTTTTGTCCAGCTATCCCAATCGTTCATACCCAGATCCCCGACTTCTAAGATCAATTTATCATTTATGGACACAATAAACAAAAGAAGTCGGGGATCTTATTTATTTGCGTTTTTATGAATTTTTACCGATAATTAAACTAACCCTTTCACAAAACACCTATGGAAACCCTTACCTTAAACGTACCTCCAGCCGTAGGTTTAACAGATGAGCAATTTTATCAACTCTGCATTGCTAACGAACCTTGGCAGTTAGAACTTACCCACACAGGAGAGTTAATTATCATGCCCCCAACAGGTGGAGAAAGCGGAATTAGGAACTCTGATATTAATATAGAACTTGGTTTATGGAATCGTAAAACCAAGTTAGGAAAAGTGTTTGATTCTTCTACCGAGTTTAAATTACCTAGTGGTGCTTATCGCTGTCCTGATGCTGCTTGGGTAAAGTTAGAACGTTGGGAAGCATTGACCAAAGATGAAAAAAAACGCTTTCCACCTATTTGTCCTGATTTTGTGATTGAACTGCGTTCAGAAAGTGATGCTTTAGATAAATTACGTACTAAAATGCGGGAATATCAAGACAATGGTGCGCTTTTAGGTTGGTTAATTGACCCGCAAACGCCTTTAGTAGAAATATATCGACCGGGACAAAATGTAGAAGTTTTAAATTTCTCTTTTGCAAATCCTCCTCAACTTTCTGGTGAAAACGTTTTACCTGGGTTTGTTCTCGATTTGACTATGATTTTAAATCCCTAATTTTTAACACCCGCATACTTAATCTCTCCCATCTGAGTGTAAGATTCTGCCATAATGGCAAATATACGCCCGTAAGATCCGATAAATTATAAATAACAATACTGATAGATGTTGTCCTAACCTACCGTTAGGCATCATACTAACAGCTGATTGTTTACTTTTTGCACCAAGACAGATGAACCGTAACTATTGGTGGTTCTGTTTTCCAGGAAGTGCAAACAATTATAAATTGGGGTAGTGGCTTTCCCCAAAATTTAAATTGTGATCAAAATTTTCTAATATTTTAGGTGTTAATTTTTGGTCTACTGATCAACTTTACCACCTGTACTATCCTGGGAAGCGGAAAAATTACGGTGAAATCTTCTGGGTGGTAGTATTTTGAACTATTACACTTTTAGTTCAATTTGTTTCCAACATGATAATCCTATCCTAATATGGATTATTTTCACTGTATAAATTGGCAATTTATATAGCAGATAATCGAAGCTGGTAAATTACACAGCTTCTTTTTTTTATGAGTACATCAATTTTAAAAAACTTCATTATCAGATTATTGACTGCTCACAGGAATTAGTTATATTTTCTACGTGTTTGCAAAACATTACACTATCTTGATTATTTAATCATTCATCTAAAGTGAGATTTTTAAATTCGATTTTTCAATCAATTTATCTATTACTAGCAGGTTAAACAACTAGTTAAAAACTCTCATCCTTGAGATAGATAAAAACTTGGTATATTTGCGATGGTAATAGGGTGATAAGAGGTAATAAAAGGGATGTTTATGTCTCAAGGTAGAGGTTTATCTGGTTGATTATCTAGAGAATATTGATTTTTATACTTGACATTGAACGATTGCATAAAATTTTCAATCAAGTAAATCCCATTGATTAATAAGTTCAAATTATCGAATTTCATCGAACTAAAGTATTGGAGCAAAAAATATAAATTTGATGTAAGATTAGTATGAAGATTAAATAAAGATATTTAGCTCTTGTATAAACTTCGATCAGCTTTCAGTGAAGATTAGGAAAATTATGCAATGAATAATAGTGACTCAAGACAAATCATGAATAAATTTCGCTTTTTTGAATTTTTCTTGCAGAAAATTCCCAATTCATAAAAATCTGCTGATGAGAAACTACTAGTATTAGGCTAGTGTTGAGAAATAGATTGCTTTCTGTCATGACCTAAATTATGAATTATTTTTAGGCTGCAATGTGTGAAACAGACTTTATACCATTGTTGGATCATTAAAACCCAACTAACTTAAATAATGTCAGGTTGCTGGATCAAGTTGCATTATAGGATGAAAGATTTCGGGAATTTTAAATAATTATAGGTGTTTTACCAGAAACTGCTGTTTAAACCAGTTTTAGTTGCAAATCATGTCAATCAATATTTAGTTAGCTAGAAGTAAAAGTCGTTCGTTAATTTTGCATCTGGATGTTAATAACAGATGTCAGGGATAAATTTGACCAAATTTTACGGTATTCGGCAACTGGTAAAAATTATGTCATTCTCTTCTCATCAAAACAAAGTTTGTGATCTTTACGATGCACACGAGAGCAAGTTTTTAACGCCTTTTCAGCGGAAGACGTTGCTGAAAAACTTGCAAGCTGATTTACAACCAGAATATCGACGACGGATTGAAATTATGTTGTTAGCAGATATGGGTAAATCTCAAGCTCATATCTGTGAAATTATCGGTTGTTCTCAGGAAATGGCGCGGTATTGGATTGGTATAGCTGAGGCTGGTATAGCTCATAAATGGAATGAAAGAAGGATAGGTAGACCCAAGACTATTAATCAGCAATATCTGGAAAGATTGCAAGAATTAGTGAGTCATAGTCCCCGTGAATATGGCTATGCTTTTGGATATTGGACTGCTCAATGGTTAAGTAAACATTTAGCGAATGAATTAGGGATTGAGATTAGCGATCGCCACATTAATCGCCTACTTAAACAAATGGGACTGTCTACTAAACCCAAAAGTTCCCCCCAAGCAACAGACGCTCAAAATCAGGATGCTGGTATTACGATTTGCGATTTGCAATCTAACTCTGAACCTAGTTTTAATTGGTCATTTAATTTGATTCAGACCAATAACTAATATTGGGAGATAAAGCAATGATATCAGCAATTTCTCAGGAACAGTTAGCTGCACAAGTTAACCAGATTTTTGATAATTCTCTGTCAAAGGATGATCTAGAAAATTGTGTTCAAGAATTAGAAATTATTGAACCACAAACAGCTAAACAATTTTGGCAATCGACAAATGCAACGCCAGGAATTTATCTGGTTTTGGCTGGAAAAGTCAGACTTTTAGATAGTGGAAATAATTTAATTACCACTTTAACCTCTGGTTCATCCTTTGGAGAGTTGACATTATTTCCTGAACAGAAGTTTAGTGATTATGTAGCCAGAGCTTCTGTAAACTTAAAAATCGGTTATCTTCCCCAAGCAGTAATTAATAAGTTCTCAACTGTGCGAGATCATCTACTCCGCAAGGCAGAACTTTGGGATATACTGCTGTTATTGTGCCAAAACTCTACCCTTCCTCGCCATGAATCGGTAGAGGAAATGTTAACAGCATTATCCCTATTTACAAAACAAAATCTAGAAATTGGTACTTTAAACCCCCAAATTACTAAAAATGCCAAACTGCTACTAGTCAGCCAGGGAGAACTACGGCATTCCCAAGGAATCAAATTAATACCAGGTAATATTTGTGGCCATCCCCAACAGGGAAATTGGCACGCAATAAAACCCACAATAGTCTACATTTTGCAGGATAGTGATTGGCAAACAGCACTACAAAATTGGACACAACTAATTACATTAATTGATGTAGAAAATGTCTCAATTCATGAAGTCATCAATAGCCAAATTAGACCTACAACTCGTCATATAAGTCAAGCCACTGAAACGAGAATACAATCTCAAGCACAACCGAAACAACGCCAAAAATACTTTCCTAGTCCCACCGTTACTGCCGGCAATTGGTGGCGTAAAATTAGCAAACGTTACCCATTTTTTGAACAACAAAGTGCTTCTGATTGTGGTGCAGCTTGCTTAGTGATGATTAGCCGTTATTGGGGTAAGAATTTCAGCATTAATCGGTTGCGGGATCTGTCCAATGTTAACCGTAGTGGGGCATCAATGCGGAGTTTAACTGCGGCTGCTGAAAGTATTGGTTTTGCTACTCGTCCGGTGAAAGCCAGTTTAGATAAATTAGCACAACAACCCCTACCAGCGATCGCTCACTGGGAAGGTAAACATTACATTGTCGTCTATGAAATCACTAAAAAATCTGTAATTGTTGGTGATCCAGCTATTGGTCAACGTCAACTCACTATCGGAGAATTTCGAGCAGGTTGGACTGGTTATGCGTTGTTATTACAACCGACAAGCTCACTCAAAGAAACCCCAGACGCTAATACACCATTCTGGCAGTTATTTGAGTTAGTTAAACCTCACTCTCAAGTCCTGTTAGAAGTATTTGTAGCTTCGGTTTTAATTCAAGTATTTGGATTGGTGACACCTTTATTTACTCAACTATTATTAGACAGAGTAATTGTTCAAGGTAGCACCACCACCTTAAACGCCGTTGGTTTTGGCTTATTAATTTTTGGCTTATTTCGTGTTGTCATTAATGGACTCAGACAGTATTTATTAGACCACACAGCTAACCGAATTGGTGTAGCTTTGCTAGTAGGTTTTATCAAACATACATTTCGTTTACCGCTCTCATTTTTTGAGTCTCGTTATGTTGGTGATATTATTTCTCGTGTCCAAGAAAATCAAAAAATTCAGCGCTTTCTCACTGGTGAAGCCCTATCTATTATTTTAGATTTGCTGACAGTCTTTATCTATGTGGCGTTGATGTTTTGGTACAGTCCGCCTATGGCTTTATTGGTTTTGGCAATTGTACCACCTTTTGTATTTCTAGCCCTCTTTGCTACACCTTTTTTAAGACGCATTAGCCGTGAGGTATTTAGTGCAGTAGCTACAGAAAATAGTTACTTAATTCAAAGCTTATCTGGTATTGCTTCCATTCGTTCAATGGCTATTGAACAAACAGTACGCTGGCGGTGGGAAGAATTGCTCAATAATTTGACTAAGAAAAATTTTAGTGGTCAAGTAATTGGTAATCAACTCCAAATTATTAGTTCCATTATTCAATCTTTAGCCAGTACCGGCTTACTATGGTTTGGAGCTTGGTTAGTGATTCAGAACCAATTAACCATTGGACAGTTAGTAGCTTTTAATATGTTGTTGGGCAATATTATCCAACCTTTTCAGCGGTTAATTATCTTGTGGAATCAATTGCAAGAAGTGGTTATTTCCACAGAGAGAATTAATGATGTATTAGAAGCAGAGGTAGAAGAAGATTTAGCACTTAAACCCCGTCAAATTTTACCGAGATTGCGGGGTAAAATTTACTTTGATAATGTCACATTTCGCTATCATCCAGAAAGTGATATTAACGTCTTAGAAAATCTGAGCTTTGAAATTCTGCCTCAACAAACTGTAGCAGTTGTGGGGCGGAGTGGTTCAGGAAAAACTACCCTTTCTAAGTTGATTTTAGGGTTATATCCGCCGACAGATGGCAGAGTATTAATTGACAATCAAGATGTGTCTAGTATTTCTTTGCAATCCCTGCGATCGCAAATAGGAGTTGTTGACCAAGATACATTTTTATTTGGTGGAACAATTCGGGAAAATATTAGTATTGCTCATCCAGAAGCTACCCTAGAAGAAATTATTGAAGCCGCCCAAATGGCTGGTGCAGATGAGTTTATTAAACGCATGCCAATGGGTTATGAAACTCAAATTGGTGAAGGGGGAGGAATGTTATCAGGAGGACAACGACAGCGCCTAGCTATAGCTCGTGCATTATTAGGAAATCCGCGTCTTTTGATATTAGATGAAGCAACCAGTCATCTGGATTCTGAATCTGAGCGAATCATTCAGAACAATCTCAAAAAAATTCTCAAAGGACGTACAAGTTTAATTATTGCTCACCGTCTTTCCACTGTGCGCCATGCCGATTTGATTTTAGTTCTAGATCGCGGTGTTTTAGTAGAAAGCGGTACTCACGACGAATTAATCACCAAAAGAGGACATTATTACTATCTCAATCAACAACAAATAACGGCGACGGGCTAAATCAATTAACAGTGATCAATGAATTGGGAGTTTTCAATTCACTACTGCTAATTTTAAATCCAAATCTAGAGACGTTGGTTGCATACAACGTCTCTAATATATAGGAGTCCTTTATATGTCCCATTGGTCAAGAAAATTTTGTCCTGCATAAAAGGATTTGATTCGCCTAAATCAGAGATTAATTATTTTGTGAATAGAAATCCTGCACAAACTGTATTCACATCTAATACCTTCATCCAAAATTGGTTATGCCACAATCAACTTATAATTCATCATCCGCTGTTTTAATATCCCCACAGGATTATTCTTCTGTTATTCAAGATGAACAGATCATCAATCAAGAAAACGATTGGTTTTATGGTACGGAAGAATTATTAGATGCTTTACCGAAAGCATGGACACGTTCAATGCTGTATTTACTAATTAGTTTTACAGCAATAGTTTTACCTTGGACAATGTTTGCTCAAGTTGATGAAACTGGAAATGCTAGTGGACGTATAGAACCCCAAGGTGCAACCCAAAAATTAGATAGTGCAGTGACTGGTAGTGTAATTGCAGTTAACGTTAAAGAAGGTGCAACTGTTAAAGCCGGACAGGCTTTAGTAGAAATTGAATCTGATGTTCTGCGAACGGAAATGCAACAAAGCCAAGCTAAATTGGAAGGTTTAATAAATCGCCAAGCACAATTGGAATTACTCAAAAATCAAGTATTGCTGGCTATTAATATCCAAGAACAGCAAAATCAGTCTCAAATATTAGAAAAACTCGCTCAAGTTAATCAAGCAAGAGGAAACATGGATGCTAAACAAAGTGCTTATCATTTACAAAAATTGGAAAAATTAGCTCAAATTGATCAAGTAAAACAGAACATAAATTCTACCCAAATTGCCTATAGTTTAGCTAAAAGTCGTTTGAGCCGAGATTTATTAGAAGTTGCCCGCTATCGTCTACTTTTGCAGGAAGGTGCAATTCCTCAAATCAAATTAGTGGAATTGGAAAAAACAGCAGAAGACAGCCAAAGGTTGCAGGAAGAAGCCAAAGCTAATATCCAAATAGCTCAGTTGCGTCTACAGGAAGAAATGAGCCGTTATCAATCAATTATGATTCAAAATCAATCAGATATTGAACAGGCTAAACTGCGTTTACAAGAGCAGGAAAGTAGTTACAAAACTGTGGTGCAAGCAGGTAAATTAAGTTTACTAAAAAATCAGGAACAGCTGAAAGACTTGCAAACCCAAATTACTACTGTTAAATCAGAAATTACTCAAACCAAGAGTCAAATCAAATCATTGGAGTTCCAATTACAACAGCGCGTGGTGCGATCGCCTATTGATGGCATCATCTTTGAATTACCTGTTAAAAAGCCCGGTTCTGTTGTCCAACCAGGACAAATGATGGCGCAGATTGCCCCTAAAGGTGCTGCCTTAATTTTGAAAGCACAAATGCCGAGTCAACAAAGTGGTTTTGTTAAGGTAGGAATGCCAGTAAAAATCAAGTTTGATGCTTATCCTTTCCAAGAGTATGGTGTTATGAAAGGGCGTGTTAATTGGATTTCACCTGATGCCAAGATTCAAGAAAATAGCCCAACTCGCGCAGAAGTATATCAGTTAGAAATTGCCCTGGAACAACCTTATATTCAAACAGGTAATAAACGTATTTATTTAACACCTGGTCAGACAGCCAGCGCAGAAGTTATTGTCCGTCAACGTCGCGTTATTGATTTTATGTTAGATCCGTTTAAAAAGCTGCAAAATAATGGTTTAGAACTTTAATCATTAGCTGTCGTGAACAATCAGATTCTTGATTTAAGTAGGTAGGCGTTGAAAATTGTCGTTATGGCAAAGCAAGAGGCAAAAGGCAAGAGGGAAGAGACTTTCAGAGATTTTACATTTTGTTACATACCTTGGTTTTTTTGAGCCGACTTACTTACAGATCACTAGAGATGTTCTGCTGGAACGTCTCTACAGCGAGCGATTATCAATGAAATTTCCTACTTCCTGCAACCAACAACATCCTATATCTAATAAGTTGAGATTCTGAACATTTTGGTAATCTTGGAGGAATTAAATGATGTCAAACTTTATAAGTGTTTCTCCGGTAGATATTCTTTACCATATTAAGCTATCTTGTCAAATTCCTAATGTATTAGAAGTGATTGCCACCAGAAAAATTATTGCTGATACTGCTGCTAAAGAAGGTATTGAAATTGAAACAGAAGAACTACAACAGGCAGCGGATAACCTCCGATTAGCTAACAACTTGCTGAAAGCAGAAGACACTTGGTCATGGCTAAAAAAACATTATCTTTCTTTGGATAATTTTGAAGAAATAGCCCATACTAACTTACTATCCACAAAGTTAGCCAATCATTTATTTGCAGATAAAGTAGAAGCGTTTTTTTATGCTCACCAACTCGACTACACCGCAGCAGTTATTTATGAAGTGATATTAGATGATGAAGATTTAGCTTTAGAAATATTTTATGCTCTGCAAGAAGGAGAAATAAGTTTCCAGCAAATCGCTCGTCAATATATCCAAAATCCAGAACTTCGTCGTGCTGGAGGATATCAAGGTATCCGTCAACGTAGCGATTTTAGAGCAGAAATTGCTGCGGCTATTTTTGCTGCTAACCCACCACAAATTCTTAAACCACTCATTACACCTAAAGGAGCGCATATCATGATGGTAGAAGAAATTATTAAACCCCAGTTAAATGAACAAATGCGTTTGAATATCATGGGAGACTTATTTACAAATTGGTTACAAGAACAAGTTAGCTCATTAGAAATTGTCGCCCAGCTAGGAGAAGATAAAAATTACAGTAGTCAGCAGTAAAATCCTTTTGATATCTAGATTTTTACTCAAATCCCCGACTTCTCTCAGAAATCGGGGATCTTTTTTATTCACACTATAACAGGACTTACGCAACTGGTACATTGGTAGGGTGCGTCAGACTCGATAAATCCTGCAAATAAACAGATTTTTGATATCTGACGCATCCTACAACAGATTTTTGGTGTGACACTTGCGTAAGTCTTATATAAATTTACCAAGTCCAAAAATTTAATTCGAGCTATGTTTACCACTATTCAACTTCATCCAGCTTAATTTTATTCTGGGAAATTTTAATTTTTTATCCTGATGCTGATGAGTTTCTGCAAATATAGAGTTTTCTTGGATTAACTTAGTGTAAGTTTCATGAGGAATGTAGTCTAGAGGATCATATCCAGAAAAATGAAGAAATAAAACACAAGCCCAAGCATATTTACCCAGAACAATAGCTCTGATAATTTCTTGAAATTGTGAACCTTTAAATATCTGATCTACCTGTTGATGCTGCTCGAAATTTTCTTGAATCATACTACTACCTCTAAGATGAGAATTCAAACTAATTTATTAACGCTATCGGTACAGAATCGTCAGCCTTCAGACATTCTTGTTAATGCTGAAGGCTTAAATGTAATTACTGTAGAAGAGTGTAAATATCCTTAGACCTAGAATTAAGATAAGGACGTTGTAATTGAATTTTATGTAATGAAAAATGCTTGAAAATAGATGCCATCCGATCTTCTGGACTATTATTACCTTGTTGCCAAGCGTCAATTAAACCATTAGCAATAATTTGACAACGATTAGTCCCAAAACTTTCTTGTTCACCAAATTTTTGATCTGGTTCTTCAGCGCAAGCTAACCCTGGCGCTAACAGCTTAGTAAACAAAGGTACTTGCTCCTGAAAATAAGATTGATTTTCGGCATATATTTTTTGTAATATTGGGTGAACTACCTCATATTTGCCCTTGCTAAAGTAAAGCACGCCTGAGTCATAACGTCTATACTCCGATGGATTATATAGTGCTTTAAATGAAAAAGAAACACCGATATGATTGAGTTCCTCCGTTAAACTTTCCATCACGGCTACTGCCCCTTCTGGTGTGAAGTTAAAGTAAATGCGCGTAATCTCATGATTATTCTGGGAACCTGCATTAGCTACAGCCATATAAAATCCGTTCTGTACCAAATTCTTCGGCATTTTGATAGATACAAACTTACCAACACTTAGCTTTTGGTCTGTTGGTAACAGATGCAATTCAGAATTAACGTGCAATGTTAACCCATTTTTATGCACTGCCAAAGTGCCATCTGTTTCTTCCCTGATTACCTGCCAATTATGACTCCAGTATCCTTCACTTTTGTTCCTGGTATGTAAGAGATCATAAAATTCTAAATCTACGCCAAATAAATTCTTATTTTCAAAATTTGGCGGCAATTTATCATTTTTTTCCTCTTGATCAGAATTGATGGTAGGTTTTGTAGCCACGTTATAATAGGCACTGTATAAAAAATTGCGTAACTGCAAACACAAATGCTTAGTTTGAATTTCCAAAGGTAATTGCTCAAAACGAGAGGTAATTGACTCTGGTAAGTCAACAGATTCGTAGTCTTGATGTTTGATAGAGTAATAGGATTTAATGTCAATCTTATTGGCAATATCTTGTAGTGATATCTGCAATCGTTCTGGTAGTTCTGCCAGTTGATTATGTAGAGAATCTGATAGTTGCATGATTGTAGAGTGTATGGTGGATTGAGTTAGTTAAGATTAAGCAAAAGATAAGGTTGCAGGAATTAGATATGAGGCTTCCATTCCAAAAATCGTGATTATAGATGCTTGCGGACGACATAACAAACTTTTAGCAACTTGGAGAATGCAGATACCTGGATTACCAAAGGTTCTTTCATGTTGCAATTTGGCTTGAATAGACCTAATTAACGCAAAACCGCAGAATTGCATTACTCTTTCTAAAAAATCAGGACGATGCTCTAAAATTTCGGGGAAGTTAGCTAAATAAGCTGTCACCAATGCTGACAAAGAAGGTTGCACTAATTGGAGAGGAATTGAGGCTAAACGTAAAGAATTTTCAATTGGTATAGTTTTACTAGTTACCATACTATATAGCCAAATTTGTAAGTAACTAGCAATTATTGCGCCTAAATCACTAGCAGGATCTCCCCAATTACCACGTTCCCAGTCAATTAAACGGATGATATTGTTACTAAAATCAGATTCTTGATCAGCTGCTGTTTCCCAATTTAAGGAGAGCAGAATATTATTGAGTTTTAAGTCATTATGCGTGACACAACAAGCATTAAAATCTGTACTTAAATCGGCGATCGCTTTGCCCAAATTATCATAACGTTGATAAAGTGAAAAGAATTTTAACCCATCCGCAGGCAGTTTACCAAAAATTTCTGGTGTAATTCTGTCTAAACCTTTGGTCAAATTCAAAGTTTTTTGATCTATTTCACCCTTGGAGCTTTGAAAACATTTTTTATAATCAGCAATATTGAACGTTGAACGATGAATTGAGGCTAAAACTCTGCCAATTGACTCAGCAATTATCGTAGGAAATAATTGCTCAAGAGCATAAAATTCTGCTAAATCACGATATTCATTGAGATAATTGAAAACAATGATAGAATTTTCAGCATCAAAATGAATTGCTTCTGATATATAAGAGCGCAGATGACTAATTTCTGGGAATGTCCGGCAAAAATTATGAATTTGCCATTCATCTAAAAACTCTCCCAGTGTTTTACCTTCTCGATTCAGACGCTCTTGCTTTACCAACAGTTGACGACCATCTGGTAAGGTGATTAACAAGTTAAAATTTTTAGCAGGTTTTAGCTCAATTTTACTCAATGACTCATCTTGTTGATTACAGAGTCCTTGAGAAACTAGATAGTTAAAAACATTTTGAGAACTTAAAAGAAATGTCATAGGTTTAAATGAGAATTCAAGATGCTGGGCAAATAATTAATCAAAAAAATGATACCAATATTTTACTTAGGACTATTGAATGAACTAGCTAAATTAGAAATAGAATTGATAGCATAAGCCAACAAGATAAATTCCATAGACTTAATTCCATAATTCACTAATTCAGAAAAATTATCAGTGTTTCCACCAAATATAGATATAGCTTCTATATCCTTGATGTAACCAATCAATCTATCTGCATCAATGGGTTGTAAATCCGTAATGGTGATTTTTGCCATTTGCTTATATCTCGTTGTCAAAATTCGTGAATAGTTGGAAAAACGCAGATTATATATTTAGCAGATATCACCTTTTATTGATTGT
>NZ_JAYGHA010000024.1:53816-80450 GCF_034931405.1 Anabaena sp. UHCC 0451
AGTTCAGAACCAGCAGCGTTTAATTCAGAAAGTTTGATATTTGCCATGATTTCCTCCTAAAAGACGTGACTTGTTTTCAGTGATTAGAGTTGAACAGTTGAGTTGTCGTTTCCTTAACTGTTACTACTATTTTTATTTAAAGAATTTCCAAAAATCAAGGCTTTGAACACTATTTACAAGACAGAAATAACGGTTTTTTGTCTTTTTATGGACTGGTATTTTGCAAATTAAATTAAAAATTGGATATCTAAAAAAAAGTGCTTTGATTAAATATCAAAACACACTTTACAACTTAGATAATTTTCCTGATTTAGTTGTCAGATTATGCCGGGTATCAGTCTTCACAGACAGATATTAAAATTCAAATTCTTGCTGCAAAAGGGCATAATTTTTATTTAACTCTTCCTGCCAGGAATCAATCCTAGCATCTACTGATTGCAGTCCTGTGGATGAGTTCCTGCGCTCACGTGAAATTGGTTCTCTTCTTCTTCTGATACCACCCTGGATATTATTCATATCTTCAGAATTTAGGTCATTGAGAATTTCTGTGTCAATACTAGGTTTTAGGTCATCAATTCTTATGCTTACCATTTTGCCACCTCCCTAAATACATTTTTGCTGGTAATTGATTGAAAAATTGTCAAAATTTTAAAATCCTGTTCTTATATTTTCAATTAGAACCAGATTAAGTCAAGGTTTTGAGAACTATTTTCCAGACAGAATTTAAGGAGTTTTGTCTGTGAAACTAATAATTTTTTAGAAATGCAAGTTTCTATGAATAAAGGCGCAGTTATTCCTGCCTATACCATAAAAAACAAAATTCCCGACTTTTGTAAGAAGTCGAGAATCTAAACTGCAAATAGTTGGTTTTATGGTTTTATTTCTGTGCTTGGTTTTGAGAACCAGGGATAGTTACATCTATTGGTGTCACCGTAGCTGCTAACTGGGTTAATGGTGGTTTAATAGCGGTTTGATTTCCTACTACTAGGGTGACGAGATTTTCTGGTTTGAGGTATTTTTTCGCTACTCTCTGCACATCTGCTGCTGTGGTTGCGGTGACAGCTTTTTGATAACGAAACAGAAAATCAGCGGGATAACCATAATATTCATAACGCATCAACCGGGATAAAGTTTGGCTGGGGTCTTGAAAATTGAATACAAAAGAATTTAGGGTAGATTCTTTGGCATAATTTAATTCTTTTGCTGTCACCCGTTGATTTTGGATCCGTTTAATTTCGGTTTGCAAGGCGTTCACAAACTGTACTGTAGCATCAGAACGGGTTTGTCCGCCGGCGATGAACATTCCTGGATAATCGAAACGGGGACTCCAGGAACCATATACAGAATAAGCTAAACCTTGACGCGATCGCACTTCATTAAATAAGCGTCCCCCAAACCCATTTAACACTCCATTCATCACATCTAAGGCTGCATAGTCAGGATTATCAAACTTTCCGCCCAGATGTCCCATGAGAATGTTACTTTGGGTAAGTTGGGGTTGGTTGACAAAAAATACACCACCTAAATTAGCTGGTGACACTTCAGGTAATTGAGTTTTAGCGATTTTGGGGTTAGGTTTCCAGTCACCTAACTTAGTTTGAATGAGCGATCGCATTTTTTGGGGGTTAAAATCGCCTACAATTCCCAAAATCATATTATTGGGATGAAAATATTGCTCGTAGAATTTCTGTACATCCTCACGGTTAATTTTATCCAAAGTCGCATATTCTACTGTGCGAGCATAAGGGCTATCCTGTCCATAGATTAATTTTCTAAATTCCCGACTGGCAATACTGCTAGGATCATCATTGCGACGAGCAATACCACCCTTAGCTTGAGTTTTAATCAAATCTAACTTTTCTTGAGCAAAGGCTGGTTCTCGCAACACCTCCGCAAACAACCCAAACACCGTTTCTAAATCTTCAGTCAAACTATCAAAACTAGCACTACCAGCAGCTTCAGCAATATCGGTTTCTACAGATGCGGCTTTTTGTTCTAATATCTCATTTAATTGATCAGCCGAATGCTTGAGAGTTCCCCCTGTCCGCATCAGTGAACCAACAACATCAGCTAACCCGGACTGCTCACCTGCTTCCCAACGGCTTCCGGTTTTGACAAGTGTTGTCCCACTTACCAAAGGTAACTCATGATCCTCCATCAAATAGACAACCAAGCCGTTATCTAGTACAAACCGTTCATATTTAGGTAGCTTAATCTCCGACACAGGCGTAAACTGTAAATCGGTGTAATGCTTTGCTGCGGCTGTCGCTACCCAAGAAAAATTAAAAGTCAACAGACAAGCCACAACCAAAGCGGAAATAAACCGCCAACTCTTAGAAAACTTCAGTGAAAACTTCAATTTCTTAACCTTCACCATTTTTTTATTTCTATCCTCTATTTTTTAACAGGGAACAGGGAACAGGGAACAGGGAACAGGGAACAGGGAACAGGGAACAGGGGGGGAGATGGGGAGATGGGGAGATGAGGAGATGAGGAGATGGGGAGATGGGGAGAAATATTTACCTTCTTCCCCCTGCCTCCTGCCTCCTGCCTCCTGCCTCTTGCCTCTTGCCTTTTGCCTTTTGCCTTTTGCCTTTTGCCTCTTGCCTTTTGCCTCTTGCCTTTTGCCTCTTGCCTTTTGCCTTTTGCCTCTTGCCTCCTGCCTCTTGCCTCCTGCCTCCTGCCTCCTGCCCTTGCCTCTTGCCTTTTGCCTTTACCTGTTCCCTGTTCCCTGTTCCCTGTTCCCTGTTTTTGACAACAACTTACCAACGGTACGATTTTCCGGGGTAAAAGTTGTCTGTGCTACCCGTTGAATATCAGCAGGTGTAACTGCGGCGATATTATCCAACTGTTTAAACAAATTCCGCCAAGAGCCGGTTTTTATTTCATATTCCAATAAATTTTGTGCCATACCCATATTGGAGTCGAGACTACGCAATAAACCCGCCCTGGCTTGGGTTTTCACACGCTGTAATTCTGTTGCGGATACAGGTTGTGTTTTCAATTTTTCAATTTCTTTACCGAGAGCGATCGCTAAATCATCAACTGTATGACCTGGAGCCGTAAGGGCATAAAATAACATCAAATTGGGGTATTTATCACCGGGGAAGCCGCTAATACCCTGAGCAGCTAACGCTATCCGCTGTGTTTCTATCAAAGACTTATACAGTCGTGAAGTGCGTCCATCACTCAATAAACTGCCAATGATGTCATAAACTGCATTATCAGCATCGGTGATACCTGGACGGTGATAACCTTCAAAATACCAAGGTTGAGAAGCTAGTTCTAAAGTAACTTCCCTGGTTGCGGTTTGTTTTGGTTCTGGGGTAATTTTTGCTTGTGCTTTGGGTTTAGCTGGATATCTTCCAAAGTAAATTTTGGCTAATTTTTTGACTTCATCAGGGTTAACATCACCAACAACAGCGATGGTTAAATTGCTGGGGACATAGTAATTCTCAAAAAACTGCTTGACATTTGCTGGTGTTAAGTTGCGGATATCTTCGTCATAACCTATTACTGGTCTTCTGTAGGGATGAACTTTGAAAGCAGTATCCACAAATTTTTCCACCATTGAACCGACGGGAGAATTATCAACTCGCATCCGTCGTTCTTCCAAAATTACATCTTTTTCTTTATAAAATTCTCGAAATACAGGATCTAAAAATCGCTCTGACTCCAAAGACATCCACAGTTCCAACTTATTAGCAGGAAAACTATAAAAATAACGGGTAGCTTCGCTGGAAGTAGTGGCGTTTAAACCGACACCCCCCGCTTGCTCAACAATTTTGCCCATTTCATTTTGCTTAACTAGCTTGACTGCTTGAGCTTCTACTAATTTAAACTCGGTTTCCAACTTTGCTAAGTCGTCTTTTTTGTTTTTGGCTTTAGCCGTTCTAATTTGAGTATCTAACTGTTCTAAGCGGTCTAGTAGTGGTTTTTCGGCTTTGTAGTCGGTTGTACCAATCCGTCTTGTCCCTTTAAAAGCCAAATGTTCTAAAAAGTGTGCTACTCCTGTTTGTCCATCTGGTTCATCTATGCCCCCAACATCAGCATAGGTGAGAAAGGAAACCACTGGCGCTTGATGTCGTTCTAAAACAATGAATTTCAAACCATTATCGAGGCGAAATTCTGTTAACTCCTTAATTACCCGATCTAAATAAGGTTGAATAGAAGTTTGGCTGGGTTGCAGTGCTATAGCGGCTTGGGGAGTGAAACCCAAACAAAATATCATCAACGCCAAAGCAACTGACAACAGACGAGTGCCAAAATGGGAAAAAGGCGATTGGAAATCGCTACTACACAAACGAAGTCTACCTGCGTGGACTGGGGAATAATCTGCTGTTTCTAACCCACGTAGGTGGGTTTTGTCTGTGTAGCTGTGATTTCCAATCGCTTTGTTTAACCTTAACCAATCCAAAATCGAATGTTTCATAGCAAAAATTAAAGAAAAAGGCGATTGGAAATCGCTACTATACAAACGAAGTCCACCTGCGTGGACTGGGGAACAATCTTCTGTTTCTAACCCACGTAGGTGGGTTTTGTCTGTGTAGCTGTGATTTCCAATCGCTTTGTTTAACCTTAACCAATCCAAAATCCAAAATCCAAAATCCAAAATCGAATGTTTCATAGCAAAAATTAAAGTAAATTTACACTACTTGAGAATTGTGTTGATTAGCAAACAAAGCGTTAATCTTGTATTAAGCTTTTTGTGTTTTTTGGATTTGATGTTAGACAATATTGCTACAATTCGTGTTCCTGAAATACAGCAATAACTACTATAACCACTATGCGAATTTTTAATTCTCCCCAACCCGCAGAGACTCAAACCCGTGACCGGATTCTTCAAGCTGCACAGCGGTTATTTGCATCTCAGGGATTTGATGGTACAACAACACGTGATTTAGCACAAGCAGCAGGTGTGGCTGAGGGTACTCTGTTTCGCCATTTTGCCAATAAAAAGGCGATTTTGGTAGAGGTGGCGACTAGTGGCTGGGTGGATATTCTCACAGATTTACTCACAGAATTGAGTGAAATGGGTAGTTATAAGGCTGTAGCCCAGGTAATGCGCCGCAGAATGTGGAATATGCACAAAAATGTGGAAATAATGCGGGTTTGTTTCATGGAAGTGCAGTTTCATCCAGATTTGCGCGATCGCATTCAAACCGAAGTGATTGATAAAATGACCGATGTCGCTGAAGCATTCTTTCAAACGGCAATGGATAGAGGAATCTATCGCCAGATGGATGCCAAATTAGTGGCTAAGGTGTTTTTAGGAATGTTTGCGATCGCAGGTTTTTCTGATAATACCCTCCTTGAACCTAATGCGTCTCCCCAAGAAATGCAAGCAATGGCCGAAGGACTGGCTGATATTTTCTTAAACGGTGTGTTAGCTAAGGAGTAGGGACTGGAGACTGGGGAGAATCAAGTCAAAAGTCAAAAGTCAAAAGTCAAAAATTCTGTTCCCTGTTCCCTGTTCCCTGTTCCCTTCTTTCCCAATTACCAATTACCAATTACCTTCGCTTGTTGACTCCATTGTTGCACCAACTCAACTGCTGGACACAAATCACGACGCTGGAATGTTGCTACTTGCAAACGCATAATTTGTTTGTGTAATCTGTGAGTGGGAATTTCCCCTAACTGCGTCACCGAAATCACACCAGCATGAAGTAATAAACCACAATATTGAGTTCCCACACTGGGAAGACGTGCGAGATCCGCCAAAGCTATCCATTTACTCACATATTGAAGATTTACTTGTAATTTACTGGCTAATACAACTCGTGCTTCTGGAGTTTTTCCTTGTTTGACTAAATCTCCTGTAGTCTTAATATCACAACTTTGTAATTTTAAAAGTTCCTCTTGACTTAATCCTGGTAATTTTTCAATCGGCCAGTCACAAGCTTTCAAGATGCTTTTACTAATGTTACTACTTTTAATTTTTATCTGTTTCGTGTTCATTACTGCCTTTTAGTAAATTGCAACTGTCAGAATCAGGATGTCCAGGATTTAAGGATGAACAGGATAAAAATAGTAATTTCATCATCCCCTGTTTACTGTCTACCTATCACCTAATAACTCACCTCGCATTACAGTTATAGCTTGTCCCGCTAGAAAAACGCGATTTTCCCCTGGATAATTAACCTTAACAACACCACCCCGACTAGAAGCTTGATAAGCTAAAAACTCATCTTTTTTCAACCTTTCGCGCCAAAATGGTGCTAAACAACAATGTGCTGCACCAGTCACCGGATCTTCATCAATACCCAATCCAGGGGCAAAAAATCGTGATACAAAATCATATTTGGAATCACCAATACTCGTCACAATCACATTCTGCATCGGTAACTTTTTCATCTGTTGAAAATTCGGTTGCATTTCTCGCACCAAGTCCGCAGATTCAACTTCTACTAAATAACCCAAAGAATTTTGATAAACTGATTTATAAGGTACTCCTAAAATTTCACTCAATTCTGTTGGTGCTGCTATGGGTTGAGAGTGATTGACGGGAAAATCTAACTCAATCCAATGTATTCGCAATTTGGCAATTAATACCCCACTTTTAGTATAAAATCGGGCGACTTCATCTGGTAATAAATGCCCTTCTGTCCATAATACATGGGCGCTGGCTAAAGTTGCATGACCACAAAGGGGAACTTCTACAGTTGGTGTAAACCAACGCAAATTAAAACCGTCATTTTGTTTGCTTAAAAAAGCAGTTTCTGATAAGTTCATCTCTTGGGCGACTTTTTGCATCCAGTCGTCAGGTTGGGGAGTTGCTAATACACAAACTGCGGCTGGGTTGCCTTTAAATGGTGTATTGGTGAAAGCATCAACTTGGATAATTTTTTGGTTCATAGGAGGGTAAGAAGTTAAGATTTAGCTCACGCAGAGACGCAGAGACGCAAAGGAAGAGAAGTATCTTTCTATTCTTCAACAAATAATCTTAAAAAGCAACATCTTCATAAACATCAGTTAGAGGACAAGAAAAATTCACACTGGTTAATTCTAATTGTTGATTTCCTCTATAGCTATAAAGAACCCATCTTCCTTCAGAATTGCGCCGAAAACAGTCAACTCGTTGGCGATTTTGACTAACTAAAACATATTCTTGTAAAGTGTCTAATTCTTGATAATCATTAAATTTATCCCCTCTATCTAAGGCTTCTGTAGAAGGTGATAAAACTTCAATAATTAAACTCTCCTGCTGCTACTTGGTGAAGATAGCTAGTGAGGTTTTTTTGGATTTCATCAATGGTTATGGTTAGCATGAGATGATTGTTTAGGAATGTTTATATTATAGCAATTTTTAAGATTTTTTTTATTTCACGCAGAGACGCAGAGAACGCAGAGGAAGAATTGCAAGAACAAAGGTTTTTGTAGTGTTACCTATTGACAAATGATAATAGTACGTAATATCATATTCAGATTAAGTCAGCATTTCTTGAAAACGCAGGTATCATGTCAATTGCAATTTTTAGCAATGCTTACTCAGATGAGTTAGTGACAGCTACTGAGTTAAATCGTCAACCTGGAAAGGTTTTAGATAAAGCTTATGAACACCCAATTACTATTACTAGAAATGACCAATCTTTTGCGCTGTTGCGTCGTGAAGATGTGGCTTATTTAGTGAAAGGGGTAACACAAAGTAAGGCTGTTTTTGAGGTGTTATCGGTGGCGTTTCGGTTGTTGTTGGGTCAAGAAATTGGTTATGAACATCCTTATGGATGGTTGCGGGTTTTTGATGCAGATGAATTGCAAGATTTTATTAAAGAAGTGAGTGAGGCTTTTCGTTTAACTGATACTTCTAATCAGGCTTGGGATTTGATTGATGCTACTATTCATGAATGGCATGAAAGTGCGATCGCAATCACCAGTCCTGATCTAACAGCAGCTTTTAAAAAATAAGTTATAATAGCAACAAACAAATTCTATAAAAACCTATGCCTACTCAAATTAATGCTCCTCCTGCGGTTGATTATGCACCTCTGGAATTACAAGGGGAATTAATCGCTATGCAAGAATTAACAATTGAGGAATTATTAACTATTGCTCAAAGTCAAATTCCAGAAAGTCAGCAAGAATTACATTTTCAACTTTTAGAAAAAAATCAAAATAATCAATTAAGTGAATCTGATAGATTATTGTTGAAATCGTTGCGAGTGAGTGCTGATTATTTAATGTTAAAAAAAGCTTATGCCTATGCACTTTTAAAGTGGCAAGGTTTTTCTCTTCCAGATTTTGAGCAATTAGTATAATACCAGTGTCATCTATTTCTAAATCTCTTCGTCAACAAGTTATTAATGAGGCTGGCTATAGATGTGAATATTGTCGCACTTCTAGCTGTTTAACAGGTATGCCTTTAGTTATGGATCATATTTTACCTAGTTCATTGGGGGGAAATGATGAGCGAGAAAATTTATCTGCTTGTTGTTATCGTTGTAATGAGTTTAAAGGAGCAAAGATAACTGCTAATGATCCTGTAACTAATGAATCTGTATCTTTGTTTAATCCTCGTCTACAAAGATGGTTAGATCATTTTCAATGGGCAAATGGTGGTACTCATATTATTGGGATAACTGCTATTGGCAGAGGTACGGTTTTAGCTTTACGATTAAATAATGAGGATGTTGTCCAAGCTAGGGCAATTTGGATTAGTTTAAGTTGGCATCCTCCTGATGATTAATGATGGGGATTTTTGGGGTTTTTATCTCACGCAAAGACGCAAAGGAAGAATACAAAAAATTTAACCCACTGCAAAACCAGTAAATTCCCTCACAAAAGGAGATTTAAAACCTAAAACGATATCGGTTTTTGGTACTCCTAATTCTACTAGTTCACTAGCTACACCTTCTTCAGTTAAATCTCTCTGAATCCAGATTTTTTCATTGATAATATCTACATGAATAACTGTACCATAAGCCCTTTCGTTATTGTGCCATCCTACATGAACTACTAAATAACTATTTCTTTCACTATCAAAAATTAACTCCTTTTCTGTTCCTTCTGATCTATGATTTTCGGTATGTCTTGCTAACACGGTTTTTACTAATTCAGGATAATTCATTCCTTCCATAAAACAATCTCCTGTTTAATAATTTCAAAAATCAATAATTTTAATTTATGTTCAGCAATTATTTCTTGAATAAACGGAATTAGAAAAAACTCTTTGTATACGTCATTACCAATTGCTAAATATAAGATACGGTTGGGTTCTTTTTTTCTTAAAACAGTACGATAATTAAGTGTTTGTCCTAAAGCTGTATGAAATTCAGTAACTTCAGATTGTCCTAAAAAAGATTTTACCTCAACTGCTATTTTTTGACCTTCTTTTTCTGCTCCTAAAAGTCTTTCTGCTCCTAAATCAATTCTAAAGTCAAGACCATCTACTGTAAATGATAAAGGATCATTAGTAATTAACCAACCATCTTTTTCTAAAGCTAACCTAACTGCATTGTGAAAAAAATCTTTTGCTGACATAAAAAGTTAAAGTGATATTTTATCTTAAATTATACCTGATTTTTTAAGTAATTCCTTTATATTATATGCGTAGGTTGGCGTAGGCAGTAGCAACCCAACATGGTAACATTATAAAGGTGTTGGGTTTCGTTGCTCAAGCTAACCTAAATAACTAATATAAAACATTGATAGAATAGGCATGAATAGCTGAGTCTAAAGTTACGATTGTCATATTATTTTGTAATGCTTGACAAATTAAAATTCTATCAAAAGGATCACGATGTAACAATGGCAGATTTACAAGTTGAGCAATAGTTTCTTCATCAAGATTGAGACTGTTAATTAGGTGCTGTTGACGCTGTTTAGGAAGGTATATTTCCGGTGATGCTGGTAAGGGTAATTTACCTAATTGATATTTTACAGTTACTTCCCACACAGAAATACAACTTAAATAGACATCGTTGTTTAAATCACGAATACTATTTTGTAAATGAATCGGTAATTTTACATCACCGCTAATAAACCATAGAAAAATATGGGTATCTAATAATAATTTCATTTACCCTCAAAACTATTCAAAATTTCATCAGGTAAGGGAGCATCAAAATCATCTGGAACAGTGAACTCTCCAGCACATAAACCATAAGGTCTGAGTTGTGGAGATGTGGGGGAAACTGGTTTTATTTCTGCTATTGGTTGACCTGATTCGATGATAATTATACTTTCTCCTGCTGCTACTTGGTGAAGATAGCTAGTGAGGTTTTTTTGGATTTCATCAATGGTTATGGTTAACATGAGATGATTGTTTAGGAATGTTTCTAGTATAGCAATGATCAAGATTTTTTTATTTTATGTAAAAAGGCAAAAAAATCTAAACCGATGCAAAACCAGTAAACTATAAAGTTATGAAGCTATTTGATAAATTACAGGTTTATATCTTGCTTCGGGAATGGGTTTACCTGCTATTTCCGCAGCTTCTAACCAAGCAGCTTTGGCTTTTAGAACTTCTTGCAGTGCTTCTTCTTCAGTTAAACCAAATCCTGAACAATATTTTAAATCAGGAATATCAGCAATATAACCTTCATCTTCTTGACTGTAGAAAATATTAATGTGATACTGCTTCATTGTTCATCCTCTAAAGTGAGTGCATATTCTTCAATCAAAATCAAAAATTGACGAACCTGATAAGGAATAGCTTTACCATTGCGATTTTGTAAGTTAATAAGTTCGGGGATAGTTGGATGAGTAAAAATGTGATGACTACCGTTGATACGTGATAACGAAAAACCAAAGGCTTCAACTAAAGTCACTAAATCATCAAATTGAAGATTTTTAGATCCTGAAAGAACTTTCTCCAGTAATTTACGCTTTTTTGACATTACTTTATTTTATCATTGTTTTACATTAAATTCTATCCTAATTTCATTATTCTTTACCTAGTAATAATTCGTAGGTTGGGTTAAGCAAAGCGCAACCCAACGCAATAAAATTATCAAAATGTTGGGTTTCGTTCCTCAACCCAACCTACATAACTATCGGTTTGTGGTAATTGAGTGATATATGATATACTGAACTGTGATGTAACAGTAAAGGATAAAAATGCATGAATATGGACAATAATACTATTCCCCCCGTTGATTACGCACCTCCAGAATTGCAAGGTGAATTAATCGCTATGCAAAAATTAGAAACTAAAGAATTATTAGAAATTATTAATGGTAAATTTCCAGAAATTCAAAAAGAATCTCAGTTATCCCTATTTTCTGATCATTTAAATAATCAGCAAAGTGAATCTGAGAAAAATAATCAACTCAGTGAATCAAATAAATTTTTAATTAAACGAGCTTATGCTTTTGCACTTTTGAAGTATAGAAATCATCCCATAGAAACTAAGCTAACTGGCAAAAATAAAAACAGACAAAATAAAGATTATCTTGATTTTATACCAGTATGGACTAAATTAATTGTCTCTCTAAATTCTACCACTGATGATAAAACTTTAAATGATACTCTTTCTAAGTTTGATTGTGTGGTGGGAAATCCTCCATTTCAAACTAAAACGCATCAATGTGCAGAATTAATTTTACTAGATGATTTAAGACTTAATAAAGTTAGTAATAGATTAGCGAGAAATTGTCAATGCTTTATTCCTGCACTACATCAGATATCTAATAGTGTAAATAATGCAGCAGGTGATATATCTGAGAAATTTGAAGTACATCGTACCAGTCATACTAAAGGTGTATTTAAAACTGTATTTATGAAAAATGTTGAGCATACTTGGGAAGCATTAGAGATACCTAGAGATCGAATAAATCCCTCTGGAAATATCAGCAATTTAACAACTAAATTAAACAAAAAAGTTGATTCTCCAGGTGAATTTAATAGAATCTTAGAACTATTGATAACATCAAGGGAAATGTCAAAAATTATAGTAGATATTCTAGAAAGTAAACCAGAAAATGAACGAGATATTGAAGTTCAAAAATTACTTAACAGAATAGTAGCAGTAGATAATCTCAAAAATATTCTTGAAACATGGAAAGATAATAAAAATAATTCCTCTGAGGAATTTTGGCATAAATTTTTTGAAGAAAACTCAATTATACTTGGACAAGTATTTTCTATACCAGTTACTATTCTTGGCTCTAAAGCTTATGTGGGTGGTAAAGGAATAGATAACAGGGGCGGTAAAGTCATTGACTTTATTATGGTTAATAACCTAACAAGAAATGCAGCATTGATAGAAATTAAAACTCCTAATACACAACTTTTAGGAAGTGAATATAGGTCAGGAGATTATGTAATTTCTAGTGAAATATCTGGTTCTGTAAGTCAATTATTGGCCTATCAGGATGAGTTGAATAAGAGTTATTATATGCTTTCCAATTCAAATCGAAAAAAACAAGAAGATTCCGAGGAAGAATTAAATGTTTTTAACCCTAAGTGCATCCTAATTGCTGGTAATGCAAAACAAGAATTATGTAATAACGACAAAAAGCAGTCCTTTGAACTTTATCGTTCTAATTTTCAAAGTGTACAAATTGTTACTTACGATGAAGTTTTTGAAAAATTAGATACTTTAGTTAATCTTTTAGAAAGTAAATAATTTACAAATCTTCCTCTTTGTTTTTGAGTGAATTTTTTTTGATTTGTTGAATTATTTCTTCTTGTTCTTGTGCAGGAAGTTGTAAAACAAGATTAAGAATTTGCTCAAAGGTTAAAGGAAGTGGGTATGTTTTTTGTGTCATGATGGTATAGATTTTTAATAGAGAAGCATGGTGTGGTTATAAAATCAATATTTTCTATCTTAGATTATACCTAACTTCTTAACTAATACCTTCTTCCTTCGTGTTCTTCGTGTCTTCGTGGTTTGTTAAAAAAAGGGATAAGCAAAACGCCTATCCCCAAAAAATCAAGTTATCAAAATTGAATAAAAAATCTAAACCGACGCAAAATCAGTAAATTGTCTCACATAAGGTGATCTAAAACCTAAAACAATATCAGATTTCGGAACACCTAATTCTACCAACTCATTAGCTACTCCTTCCTCTGTAAAATCACACTGTATCCAGATTTTTCCATCCTTAATATCAACATGAATAACCGAACCATAAGTCCGTTTTTCACCTTCCCAACCTAGATGAATTACTAAATAGTGATTTTTTTGATCATCAAATATTAATTGTATTTCCGTTCCCTTAGCTAAATGACTTTCTGTATGTCTTGCTAATACTGTTTGTACTAATTCAGGGTAATTTATTCCTTCCATAAAACAATCTCCTCCTTACTAATTTCAAATATCAATAATTTTAATTTATATTCAGCAATTATTTCTTGAATCACAGGTATCAGAAAAAAAGCTGTATAGATTTCATAACTAATTGCTAAATATAAAATACGATCAGGTGCTTCTCTTCCTAAAATATAACGGTAATTAAGTGTTTGTCCTAAAGCTGTATGAAATTCACTAATCGCTGATTTTCCCAAAAAAGATTTTATTTCAACTGCTATTTTTTCTCCTTCTTTTTCTGCTGCTAGAAGTCTTTCCGCTCCTAAATCAAGACGAAATTCTATAGTATCTACTATAAATCTTAAAGGATCGTCAGTAATTAACCAACCATCTTTTTCTAAAGCTAACCTAACTGCATTGTGAAAAAAATCTTTTGCTGACATACAAACTTAAAACAACACCCTTCATCCCATTATATCCTCTCTCTGCGTCTCTGCGCCTCTGCGAGAGAAAAAAAAGGGATAAGCCCAAAAGCCTATCCCCAAAAAATCAACTAATTAATGATTTACGTTCCAGACTGCCAAGAATTGATATAGTCAATTTGATCGGCTGTCAAACTATCAATGAAAATGCCCATAGCTTGCAACTTCAAGCGAGCAATTTCTTCATCTACTTCTCTAGGAATAGAGTGCAAACCAGCAGCTAAACTACCCTTATTCTTCACCAGGTATTCAACGGCTAAAGCTTGGTTAGCAAAACTCATATCCATAACTGCGCTGGGGTGTCCTTCAGCCGCAGCCAAATTAATCAAACGTCCTTGTCCGAGTACGACAACGGATTTACCATTTGTCAACTTATACTCTTCAGTGAAAGGACGGACATCCTTGATTTCCTTAGCATTAGCGGCTAAGTATTTCAAATCAAGTTCCAAATCAAAGTGACCAGAGTTACAAACGATCGCACCGTCTTTCATCACATCGAAGTGTTCACCCCGAACGACGTGCTTGTTACCTGTGACAGTAATGAAGATATCACCATGAGGTGCTGCTTCTGCCATTGGGAGGACGCGGAAACCATCCATAACGGCTTCAATTGCCTTGATGTGGTCAATTTCGGTAACGATGACATTTGCACCCATGCCACGGGCGCGGAGGGCTGTACCCTTACCACACCAGCCATAACCGACAACTACAACAGTTTTACCAGCTAACAAAATATTTGTAGCGCGGATAATCCCGTCTAAGGTAGATTGACCAGTACCATAGCGATTATCAAAGAAGTGCTTGGTGTCTGCGTCGTTGACGTTCATCGCGGGGAAGGTGAGAACGCCTTCGTTAAACATGGCGCGTAACCGCACGATACCGGTGGTGGTTTCTTCGGTACTACCAATTAAATCAGCTATTTGATTTTGACGATGTTGAACTAATTCTGCTACCACGTCGCTACCGTCATCAACAATGATGTTGGGGCGATGATCTAATGCTATTTGCACGTGGCGGCTATATGTAGCGGCATCTTCGCCTTTTTGAGCAAATACGGAAATTTCATGATCAGCTACAAGACTTGCAGCTACGTCATCTTGAGTTGATAAGGGGTTACTGGCAATTAAAACTGCATCAGCACCACCGGCTTTCAAAGCGATCGCTAAATGTGCAGTTTCTGTGGTGACGTGGGCGCAAGCTGAAATACGCAATCCAGCAAAGGGCTTTTCTTTCTCAAAGCGATCGCGGATTTGCTTCAATACGGGCATTTCTCGTCCAGCCCATTCAATGCGTTGTCTTCCCAAGGGAGCGAGTCCGAGGTCTTTAACCTCGTGCTTTAATCTGGGAGTTGTTGCGGTCATGAAAAATTATCCTCTAAAAAACAAAAAAGGTTTACTCCTCATCTTGTACCAGGCGATTATAAATCGCATCTACACAGGCAAAACCCACCTATGTGGGTTCAGATTTGCCATTAGTCCGCGTAGGCGGACTTTGTTTGTATAGCCCAGAATTCTATTCTGAGGACAAGGTGCAAGATATAACTCTAGAAACCTTCACGTACTGTAACAACATTTTCTCACAAGTGGCAAATTTTCGCTGTAATTGCCGCATCAGGGAGGATGTGATAGATAAAAAGCGAGAATTTACCAATCACCATTTTTATCCAAGTTGTCATTTTTTCCTAATCTCTGCTATTAGTATTATGAACAGATGGGCTATTCATGACTATCAACAGATTTTATCTATCTTGAGATAGAAATAAAGGTCATTTAAGGGAGATTTGACCAAAGATAGATAATATAAGGGATGTATTGATAATAACCTTATGATTACCCAAAAATAGATTTTCTTTAAGGAGGTTTTTGAGTGCATTTAAAATTTTTGGCGATAGCAGTTTCAATGGCTGTTACCGTTGTTTCTGTTCCAAAAGCTACAGCCCAGATTCCTCTTTTACCTTACTTACAAACTCCTAGCAGTGTGAGTAATACTTCCGAAAATCAAACAGTTTCCGAATGGATTTATTTAGATGGTCGTCCCCTATTTCGGATTGCAGCATCGAAAAACGATCTTTCGGAACGGTTAGAAAATATTCAACGTAATTTACAGCAAATTAACCAAGATTACTTTCGTTCATCTACGGAAGAACTGAATGTACAGATCCGCCGAGTCAACGATTTACCAGTAATTTATGTTAATGACAAATACCTGATGACTATTAATGCTGAAGACGCTAAATTACGTCAGGTAGATTCTGTAACGATGGCCAATCAAATCGCCGGAGATTTGCAGAAAGAGTTGGGAAAAGCTAGGGAAGAACGCCAAACTTCATCTTTAATATTCCAAGGTAAAAATGCTGGTGGTATCGCTATAGCAATGATTTTGTCAAGTCTATTAATATATCGTTATCAACGCCGTTCTCAAAAGGACGATTTAGAACCGATTTCCCCCAGTGAAGAAATAGATCAACCGATTACAACCCAACTAAATCAACAGAAACATCAACATTTAGCAGAAGTTAAAAAACGTCTATTTCAATTAACTCAAACAGGTATTTGGGGAAGTGGAAGTTTTGTGATTTTGGGTTTATTTCCCTACACGCGAGCATTACAAATTGCTCTGCTTGTAGTTGCCCAAATTCCTATAAAAGTAGGTATTGTGGTCTTAGGAACTTACGTAGCAATTCGCTTTAGTTATGCTCTAATTGACAAATTTACCACGACTCTAATTAGCGGTGGAGTTTTATTAAATTCAGAAACTTCTGAACGGATGCAATTGCGAGTTTCCACATTTTCAGGAGTGACAAAAAGTATCACGACTCTTATTTGGATAGGAGTTGGTATTTTGCTAACTTTGATTTCTTTAGGTATAGATATAGTTCCCTTATTAGCGGGTGCTGGTTTAATTGGTGTGGCTGTATCTCTGGCTTCTCAGAACTTAATTAAAGATGCCATTAACGGCTTTTTAATTATTCTAGAAGATCAATATGCCCTTGGCGATGTGATTACTGTGGGAGATGTGGGCGGTTTAGTTGAAAACCTCAATTTGCGGATGACTCAAGTTCGAGATGCGGAAGGACGTTTGATTACAATTCCTAACAGTGAAATCAAAGTAGTTGCTAATCTTTCTAGTCGTTGGTCACGGGCTGATTTAACTATTCCAGTTTCCTACCAAGCCAATATTGATGACGCTTTGAAATTAATTACAGATGTGGCTTTAGAAATGAATCAAGAACCTTTTTGGAAGCGGCAAATTGTGGAAAAACCCAGTATTTTGGGAATTGATAATTTTGGCGATCGCGGTATGATGATTCGTGTCTGGATTAAAACCCAACCTCTTAAACAATGGGATGTCGCTAGAGAATATCGTCGTCGTCTCAAAATCGCCTTAGATCAAGCCGGAATTAACATTCCCATACCTCAACAATCAATCTGGGTTAATAATGCTAATTTGCTGAGTTAAGGGAAAATAGGCACACATATAGCTAGTACAGGTTAGCGGAAGTCAAAATGCAAGAATTCAGGTGAGGCGATAAAATCCCCGACTTCTAAGGTCAATTTATCATTTATGGACACAATAAATAAAAGAAGTCGGGGATCTGCGTATGAAAGATTGCTATAGCTGAATACTTACATCAAAATTCAAAAGTCACAAATAATAGGTCGTCAGCTTTTTAACGATTGAGAATGGTCTTTTCCTGAAATTTGGCAATTATTGTAGTGCGGACAAGATGCCCGCTAATCGTTTCAATTACTCATATTAAATTTACTTTAACTAAAATTGCCATTATCAATACATATTTATATCCAAAAATATTTTTTAATAATTAAGCCCCAAAAACTTGATCTAATTAATTACACCTTTATCCAATAAATTCATCATAAATAATGACTTTGATACCCAAAACACACATTGAAAAACCTCCTTATTTACCCCTATCTTCCAACAGGGCAGAAATAATATTAGGAAACAATATTACACCCGAACAAATAGCCATACCTATTGCACCAACTCCCTCTACAATGTTCGGACCCCGTGCAGCTTGTTTACTATCACCAACAGGACCATTATGGGTAGCAGATACGGGACATCATCGCTTATTAGGATGGCGAAATTTACCTACCAAAGATCATCAACCTGCTGACTGGGTAATGGGACAACCTGACTTTTTTCATGAAGGACAAAATGCCAAAGATACGCCAAGAAAAAATACATTTAGTGTACCTACAGGTATTTGTAAATGTGGTGATGGTTTAGCCGTTGCTGATGCTTGGAATCATCGAATTTTAATTTGGTATTCTGTCCCAGAAGATAGCAATATTCCAGCAGATTTAGTATTAGGACAAAGCAACTTTATTGATAATCAATCTAACCGGGGGAGTCAACAAGCAGCAGCAAATACTTTACATTGGCCTTATGGTATCTTTTATTATCAAGGTAAGTTATTTGTAGCTGATACCGGAAACCGTCGTTTATTGATTTGGCATCAATTACCCACAGAAAATGGACAACCTGCGGATGTCGTTTTGGGACAACCAGATATGATATCTCGTAATGAAAATGGTGGTGGTTCTCCCACTGCTGCTAGTATGCGTTGGTGTCATGATATCACCCTTTGGGAAGATAATTTAGTTGTCACAGATGCAGGTAATAACCGAGTGATGATTTGGGAAGGAATACCAACAGAAAATAATGCCCCTTGTGCAGTGGTTTTAGGGCAAAAAAACTTTAATTGTGTGGAATTAAATCAAGGAGTTTATTTCCCTAGTTGTAGTAGTTTAAGTATGCCTTATGGGGTAGATATTTGGGGAGATTGGTTAATAGTTGCCGATACAGCTAATTCTCGTTTGTTAGGATGGAAGAAACGTGAATCTATTTTATTATTGCAGGGTGCAGATGCTGATGGTGTTATTGGACAAGATAGTTTTATTAGTAAAAGTGAAAATAAAAATTTTGGTTTACCGACTAGGGAAAGTTTAAATTGGTGTTATGGAGTTAAGGTTTGTGAGAAAAATGTGGTAGTTTCTGATTCTGGAAATAATCGGGTTTTGATTTGGAAGTTTTAATTATCTCACGCAGAGGCGCAGAGACGCAGAGGAGGAAGGATGAGAATGGAGGAAATTAGAGTTCGTGGTACTGTTCAAGGTGTGGGTTTTCGTCCTACGGTGTATCGTTTGGCGAAAGTTTACGGGTTAAAAGGTGAGGTTTATAATGATGGTGAAGGTGTTTTAATTCGTGTTGCTGGAAGTGCGGAAAAAATTACAGCTTTTGTAGATAAGTTGTATGAAGAATGTCCACCTTTGGCGAAAATTAATGAGTTGGTGAGAAGTCAATATTTGGGTGAGTTTGATTTTGATGATTTTGTGATTTCTCACAGTGTTAATAGTGTGATAAAAACTGAAATCTCTGCTGATGCGGCGACTTGTTCTCACTGTCAAAAGGAGATTTTTGATCCTTTTAGTCGTTATTTTCGTTATCCGTTTACAAACTGTACTCATTGTGGACCACGTTTGAGTATTATTCGCGCTATTCCTTATGATAGAAATAACACCAGCATGGTGAAGTTTCCGATGTGTGGAGAGTGTGAAAAAGAATATCAAGATGTGGAAAATCGGCGTTTTCACGCCCAACCCGTAGCTTGTTTTACCTGTGGACCTCGTGCATGGTTAGAAAGGGCTGATGGTAAACCTGTTATTGCTGATATGTTTTCTATGTTAGATGATGTTGATGCTGTTTGTACTTTATTACAAAAGGAAAATATTGTTGCTATTAAAGGTTTAGGTGGTTTTCATTTAGCTTGTGATGCAACTCAAGAAAATGCAGTGATAAAACTTAGAAATCGCAAACAACGTTATCATAAACCTTTTGCTTTAATGGCTAGAGATATTAATATTATTTCTGAATATTGCTATATTAATGATTTAGAAAAACAATTATTAAGCAGTCCCGCTGCACCTATTGTTTTATTAACCTTAAAACCAGATAAGAAATTACCCTCTTCCATAGCACCAGGACAAACTACTCTGGGATTTATGTTACCTTATACGCCTTTACATCATTTAATTCTCAGGAGAATGAAGAATCCCATAGTATTAACTAGCGGGAATATTTCTGATGAACCACAATGTATAGATAATGAAGATGCTAAAAATAAATTATCGAAAATAGCAGATTATTTTTTATTACATAATCGAGATATTGTTAACCGTGTTGATGATTCAGTTGTGAGAGTTATTGATAATAAAATACAAACCCTCAGACGTGCGAGAGGATATGCACCAGCACCGATTAGTTTACCATCAGGATTTGAGAAAATCTCGCTGATTTTAGCAATGGGTAGTGAGTTAAAAAATACCTTTTGTTTATTAAGAGAAGGTGAGGCAATTTTATCACAGCATTTAGGAGATTTAGAAAACGCTGCTGCTTTTCATGCTTATCAAGAAACATTGAACTTATATCTTAACTTATTTGCCCATCAGCCAGAAATAATTGCTATTGATAAACATCCAGAATATCTATCATCTAAACTTGGTAAAGAACTAGCAACAGCTAATCAAATTAAATTAAATGAAATTCAGCATCATCACGCCCATATTGCTAGTTGTATGGCAGAAAATCAAATTCCCTTAAACTCAAAACCAGTTTTAGGAATAGCCTTTGATGGTTTAGGCTATGGTGGAGATGGCACATTATGGGGAGGAGAATTTTTACTAGCTGATTATTGCGAATATCAAAGATTAGCGACATTTAAACCTATACCGATGATAGGAGGAGAACAGGCAATTTATCAACCTTGGAGAAATACCTTCTCCCAATTAATTAATGCTTATACTTGGGAAGAAATCACCGAAAAATACAAAGATTTAGAAATAATCAAATTTTTAGAGACTAAAAAACCCAAACTACTTAACCAAATCATAGAAAAAGGTATTAATTCACCCTTAACATCATCAGTAGGCAGATTATTTGATGCAGTTGCAGCCGCCATAGGTATTTGTAGAGAACAATGTACCTATGAAGGACAAGCAGCCATAGAAATGGAAGCAATAGCAGACCTAAATATATTAAACAATGATAAAGAAACTCTAAATTATTTCTTTAAATTTGAAAAATCAGCTAATATCTATTATATAGATACATCTTGCACATGGAGACAAATACTCAATGATATTAAACAGCAAATTTCACCATCAGAAATAGCTGCAAAATTTCATAAAAGTTTAGCCATATCCATAGTCACAATAGTCAAAAAACTCAGACAAGAACATCAATTTGATCATGTAGCCCTAACAGGAGGAGTATTTCAAAATCGAATTTTATTAGAACAAGTAAAAATGCGATTAGAGAAATCAAAAATCAATGTATTAACTCATAGTAAAGTACCTGCAAACGATGGCGGTTTATCACTAGGACAAAGTGTAATTGCTGCCGCTAAATACTTAAAAAAAATCACATAAAAACCTCTGTGTCCTCCGTACCTCTGTGGTTAGTAAATCTTAAAAAAGGAAAACCAAAATGTGTTTAGGAATACCCGGACAAATAACAGAAATAACCAACATAGAACATAAACTAGCAATGGTTAACATTGGGGGAGTCAAGCGCCAAATCAACATAGCTTGCATCGTCGATGAACAACACCCACCCGAAAAATGTATAGGAGACTGGGTACTAGTTCATGTTGGTTTTGCCATGAACAGAATCAACGAACAAGAAGCCGCAGAAACATTAAAACTATTGCAAGAAATAGCAGCCTTACATTAATTATCTGTGTTCATCTGCGTTTAACTTATACTGCTTTTTGCTAATCCAAAATCTAAAATCTAAAATCCAAAATTGATATGAAATATGTAGATGAATTTCGCAACCCCGAAAAAGCCCAAGCCTTACAAAAAGAAATAGCCAAACTCAGCCGACAACTAGACAAACACCTGAAAATAATGGAAGTATGCGGTGGTCATACCCATTCTATTTTTAAATACGGAATCGAAGAAATATTACCCGATAATATCGAACTAATTCATGGTCCTGGTTGTCCAGTTTGTGTGATGCCTAAAGGTAGAATAGATGATGCGATCGCAATTTGTCAAAACCCCAACATCATCTTTACCACCTTTGGCGACGCAATGCGCGTACCCGGTTCAAAAACTAGCTTATTGCAAGCAAAAGCCCAAGGTGCAGATATTCGCATGGTTTATTCACCCTTGGATAGCCTTAAAATAGCCAAAGAAAACCCCAATAAAGAAATAGTATTTTTCGGTTTAGGCTTTGAAACCACCGCCCCCAGTACCGCTTTTACCATCCTCCAAGCAGCCGCAGAAAATATTACTAACTTTAGTATGTTTTCCAATCATGTATTAGTAATTCCTGCACTCCAAGCATTATTAGAAAACCCAGATTTACAACTTAATGGATTTGTTGGTCCTGGTCATGTAAGTATGGTCATAGGTACAGAACCTTATGAATTTATTGCCCAATCATATCATAAACCAATCGTTATTTCTGGTTTTGAACCATTAGACATCTTCCAATCAATTTGGATGTTGTTAAAACAAATAGTAGAAAATCGTTGTCAAGTTGAAAATCAATATAATCGTTTAGTTGAACCAGCCGGAAATCAAAACGCAATAGCAGCCATGAATCAAGTTTTTACAGTGCGTGAAAAATTTGAATGGCGAGGTTTAGGAGAAATCCCCAATTCCGGGTTTAAAATCCGCGAAGAATACGCCCAATTTGATGCTGAAGCTAAATTTATTATTCCTAATTTAAAAGTAGCCGACCATAAAGCCTGTCAATGTGGAGAAATTTTGAAAGGAGTTTTAAAACCTTGGCAATGTAAAGTATTTGGAACAGCTTGCACACCAGAAACACCCATAGGAACTTGTATGGTTTCCTCCGAAGGTGCTTGTGCAGCATATTACAAATATGGGCGACTTTCAACAATGGCGAAAAGAGATAAATCAGGTGTATCGACCGAACCTCTATCAGTCTAAATCGCACAATGTGAGGATAATTTTATGCCTTTTGTTACTGTTCAAATTGGAAAAGGTCACTCCATAGAAAAAAAGCGGAAATTAGTCCAAGCAGTCACTGATGCTTTGGTTTCTGCTTTAGGAACTAAACCTGAGTGGATAACTGTTCATATTGATGAATTTGAACGGGAAAATTGGGCTGTTGGTGGTGTTTTGCATTCTGATAAACACGCCGGCAGGCATGAAGAAACTGGGAGGTAATTTGTAGGGTGCGTTAGCGTAACGCACCAATTAGATTTTCTCACGCAATCTCTCTTAGAGATCCCGCAGGGTAGACGCAAAGACGCAAAGGAAGAAAAGAAAGGTTTTTAAGTTAAGAAGTTTATAAGATGAAGATGTTTAATATGGAAGTTTACAAAAATCAGGAAGTTCAAAATCCTCTATTTCAAAAAATAGAACAAGTCCGCCGTCGTCCAGGTAAAGTCAGAGATACACATATTAATTTATCTCATGGTAGCGGTGGTAAGGCTATGCGTGATTTAATTGATGATGTATTTGTTAAAAGTTTTGATAATCCTATTCTTTCCCAATTGGAAGACCAAGCCACATTTGATTTAGCCAGTCTTTCTCAACATGGAAATAGATTAGCATTTACCACAGATTCCTATGTTGTAGACCCCTTATTTTTCCCTGGTTCAGACATAGGAGAATTAGCAGTTAATGGTACAATTAATGATTTAGCTGTCAGTGGTGCAAAACCTTTATATCTTACCTGTAGTATGATATTAGAAGAAGGGTTACCAGTAGAAACATTACGCCGTGTAGTTTCCAGTATGCAAGTTGCAGCAAAAAAAGCCGGAGTGCAAATAGTCACAGGTGACACAAAAGTTGTTAATCGTGGTTGTGCTGACAAACTATTTATAAACACAGCGGGAATTGGGATAATTCCCCCAAATATTGATATTTCTCCCCGCAACATTCAACCAGGAGATGTGGTAATTATTAACGGTGAAATCGGAAATCATGGTACAGCCATATTAATTGCCAGAGGAGAATTAGCATTAGAAACAGGTATAGAAAGTGACTGTCAACCATTGCATGAATTAGTAGCTGAAATTATCAAAACTTGTCCCCAAATTCACGCCGTGCGCGATGCAACCAGAGGAGGTTTAGCCACAGTATTAAATGAATTTGCCCAAACAGCTAACGTAGGAATACGCATCAATGAAAATGCAATTCCTATCAGAGAAGAAGTAAATGGAGTATGTGAAATATTAGGTTTAGAACCATTATACTTAGCCAACGAAGGCAAACTAGTAATAGTTGCACCTTCAGAAAAAGCTGATCTAATTTTAGTAACAATGCAAAATCATCCAGCAGGAAAACAAGCAGCTATCATCGGTGAAATTATCCCCACACCACCAGGAATAGTCCTCTTAAAAACAGCCTTCGGTGCAGAAAGAATAATTGATATGTTAGTAGGTGATCAACTGCCAAGAATATGTTAAAAGTCAATATTAAAGATCCCCGACTTCTAACTCAATTTGTGAATAAAATTGTAAGTTAATGCAAGAAGTCGGGGATCTAAACAACACTTCTTCTCTCTGCGTCCTCTGCGTCTCTGCGGTTAGTTAAAATTAAACATAATGCACGAACTAGGAATAACCCAAAACATCATCGCCATAGTTAGCGAAAACGCCCAAAACAAAAAAGTGCAAAGAGTATTATTAGAAATTGGCAAACTTTCCGCCATTATGCCCGATGCCATAAAATTCTGTTTTGATATTTGCGCCCAAGGTACAATAGTAGAAGGGGCAACTTTAGAAATACTAGAAATACCAGGAATGGCTAGATGTCGTCAATGTAGTACAACTTTTTATGTAGATAAACCCTTTGGTATTTGTGAATGTGGTAGTGTGCAGTTAGATATAATTACTGGTGAAGAATTAAACATTAAAGAAATTGAGGTGGAAGAATTATGTGTGTAACTTGTGGATGTACAGACGATAATGAAACAAAAATTACTAGTTTAGAAAATGAGCATCATCATACTCACATCTTACCTGATGGGACTGTAATTACCCATGCTCATCATCATGAAGAAGCGCCAAAAATCCACGCTAAAATTCATAACACTACTATATCTTTAGAACAGGAAATATTAGGTAAAAATAATTTATTAGCAGCCCAAAATCGTGGTTGGTTTAAAGGTCGAAATATCCTGGCTTTAAATTTAATGAGTTCTCCTGGTGCGGGGAAAACAACTTTATTAACTCGCACTATTAATGATTTAAAGGACAAGTTGAATATTAGTGTCATTGAAGGAGATCAAGAAACTACTAATGATGCGGAAAAGATTAAAGCAACAGGCTGTAAAGTGGTACAAATTAACACGGGGACAGGCTGTCATTTAGACGCATCAATGATAGAAAGGGGTTTACAACAACTCAATCCGCCATTAGATTCTGTGTTGATGATTGAAAACGTCGGTAATTTGGTTTGTCCGGCTTTATTTGACTTAGGAGAACAGGCTAAAGTTGTAATTTTATCAGTGACTGAAGGGGAAGATAAACCGATTAAATACCCCTATATGTTTCGCAATAGTGAAATTATGATTTTGACAAAAATTGATTTGTTACCCTATCTCCAGTTTGATATCCAACGCTGCATTGAATATGCAAAACAGGTAAACCCACAAATCCAGATTTTTCTAGTTTCTGCTACTACTGGTGAGGGTTTGGATCATTGGTATGCTTGGTTAAATCAAAATATCTCAAAATAGATCAAAAATTCAATTCAAAGCTTTGTAGAGAGGTTGCCGAAAATACTTCTGCAAATCTGCATTAAATCCCCGATTTCTTGAAGAAATCGGGGATTTATTTCTTATCCCCTTTTTTTAGAAGGTTTGCGGGAATATACGGAAATTTCTGGAAAAGCCTATTGATCCGGTGTAGACTAAATTACCCAAGTTTAAGATAAAGTTAGTAACAAATCCTACGCTTGATTTGTTGCCATCAAGAGCTTTGGTTAGTAATGTAAGATATATAACATTAATCAAACCTAGTCTATATGCCTATAAAAATTCCTGCTTTTTCGGCAAAAACCTGCACTTTGAGTATTTTCACGGCAATGCTGATGATTCCTATTTTACCAACTCAAAGTAGCGCCCAATTATTCCCAGGATTGCAAGTAAGCCTTAAATTCCCACCAGTAGAAGATTTGGGAGCGCCAACGCGAACTTCAGGAGCGGGTTCACGGGGACCTGCTTGTGGGAATGAGAACTTCAATGCTGAATTAATGACAACAAGTAGTGATGAGATTAAAATACCTCTAACTGCTTTGACTCCAGAAAATAATGTTTTGACAACAGTGGCTCTGGACCCAACAGTGTATGTGTATATTCCTCAAGCTGTTGATAAGCAAGCTGAATTTCGTCTAATTGACATCCAATCAGAAAAAGTTGTTTATAAAACAATCTTTCCATTGGTGAATACTCCTGGGATAGTGACAATAAATATACCAAAAACTGTCAAAATTAAAGCGCGTAATACTTATCAATGGCAGGTGTTAATTATCTGTAGTCCTGAAGATAGAGAAGCAGATAAAGTCGTTGAGGGTTGGCTTTTGCGAACTCCCTTAACTTCAGTACAAGAGGCTAGAATAAAACTGGCAAAAGAAGATTCTCTAGAACAGGCAAGATTGTACTCAGAATATGGGATTTGGAATGAAGCGATGATGATTATCGATCAGCTGCGAGAAAGTAATCCCCAAGCAAATTTAGAATGGGTAGAGCTTTTAAGCTCTGTGAAATTGGAACATTTGGCAAAAATTCCTGATTCTGATTGCTGTCAAGTTTCTTCTTCCCCTGCTACACCCTAGAATTAGTCTTTCAGGAGTGCTGAGTGCAATTAATTTTACTTTTTACTCAGCACTATTTCGGTGATTGATATCACTGCAAAAACTACTATAGGACTCATATTTGAATTTTGAAAAAATC
>NZ_JAYGHA010000024.1:80545-96727 GCF_034931405.1 Anabaena sp. UHCC 0451
ATCCCTATATTATCTTGTCAAATATATGACAATTTAATGGTTACAATCTAAAATCAATTGATTGTCTTAATTAATGTACCTAGAGTATGGAGAAGATCAAACAATTTTGGCGGGAATGGCGGATTGTGGGGATTACTACACTTAGTATTGGCGGAGTAGTAATTCTTTTGCGTGTTCTAGGTTTGTTGCAATCTTGGGAATGGGCAGCTTTTGATCAATATATGCGTTTACGTCCTGCTCAACCACAAGATGACCGGATTGTGATTGCGGGGATTTCGGAAGCAGATGTACAATATCTGCAACAAGGTTACATTGCTGATAGTGTTTATACTCGATTGCTGGAGAAACTGAAAGCTAGAAAGCCCAGGGCTATTGGTTTGGATATTTACCGAGATTTGCCTTTTCAACCAGGACATGAGGATTTAGTGAAGGTATTTAAGTCTACTAAGTATTTGGTGGGGATTGAAAAAGTAGTAGGCGATCGCAATGGTAACACAGTTGCTGCACCACCTGTACTCAAAGCTCTGGGACAAGTAGGGGCAAATGATGTGATTATTGATGCAGATAACAAAGTGCGCCGGGGTTTTATTTATCTATCCGATGCGAATAAAAACAATGTCTATAGCTTTAGTCTTTATCTAGCATTACTTTATTTAGACAAAGAAGGTATTGCTCCTGAAACTCTGGAAAATGGTAAAATTTGGCAACTAGGTAAAACCGTATTTTCTCGGTTTCAAGCTGATGATGGTGGTTATATTCGTGCTGATGATCGTGGTTATCAGATGTTATTAAATTACCGTGGAAAAGCTGGTTTTTTTGATACAGTTTCCCTCAGAGATATTCTAGAAGACAGAGTACCAAAAGATTGGGGGCGCGATCGCATTATTTTAATTGGTACAGTCGGAGAAAGTTTCAGGGATTTATTTTACACTCCCTATAGCGGAGATTTACTGAGTATTCCTGAACCAATGTCCGGTGTAGAAGTTCATGCACATCTCACCAGCCAAATTATCAGCGCGGCTATGGAAGGTCGCCCTTTGATTAAAAGCTGCTCAGAAGCTCAAGAATAACTGTGGATTGTCTTCTGGGCTTTTGCTGGTGCTACTTTTACCTGGCGATGGCGATATCTATATTTGGACAAATCCCTGATATCAATCACTATCCGAGCTACCCTGGTATTAATCGCCGGAGTTTTGTTAAGTAGTACCTACGTAGCTATAATCTGGGGTTGGTGGTTGCCGGTAGTTCCCCCATTTTTAGCCTTTACAGGTTCTGTGATGGCGATTACCGCATATATAGCACACACCGCAGACTCAATTCGCAAAACTTTTGGACGTTACCTGACAAATGAGGTAGTGACAACTTTACTGGAAAGCCCGGAAGGATTGAAAATTGGCGGAAATAGGCAGAAAATTACCATTGTTACTTCCGATTTAAGAGGATTTACAGCCCTATCAGAACAACTGTCTCCAGAAATAGTGGTACAGATTCTGAACATCTATCTGGAATCTATGTTAGATGCGATCGCACAATATCAGGGAACTATCGACAAATTTATGGGAGATGGTATTGTTATTCTCTTTGGTGCGCCAACAATTAGAGAAGATGATCCTCAACGAGCCGTTGCTTGTGCTGTAGCTATGCAGTTAGCAATAATTGACGTTAATAAAAAATTACAGCAATTAAATTTACCAAGTTTAGCAATGGGTATTGGTATTAATACTGGTGAAGTCGTGGTAGGGAATATTGGCTCAGAAAAACACACCGAATACACCGTAATTGGTAAAGAAATGAATCTGGCTTTTCGGATTGAAGGTTATAGTACAGGTAATCAAATTCTCATTTCTGAGCCGACTTTAACAGCCATGGGAACATCAATTGTCAGAATAGATGGAGAATTGAAAATCAAACCCAAAGGAGTAAAAGGACTAATTACTGTTTATGATATTGGTGGCATTGGTGAACCATACAATTTATATTTAACTAAACAACCAGATATATATTGTCATTTAATAGAACCAATTCCCATCAGCTATCAATTAGTGGAAGGGAAACAAGTTTCTGAGCAGATATCTAAAGGGCATTTAATCAAACTTTCAGAAAAAGGAGCAGAAGTACAAATTGAACCTGGAGACGCAGATGCTTTACCACGTTCTTTAAGTAATATTAAACTGAATTTATTAATGAATAACAATCAAAACCAACAAAGTGAAGATATCTATGCCAAGGTTTTAGATAAACCTGCAACTTCGGGAAATTTTTATCTGCAATTTACTTTTAAACCTCCCGCAGAAGCTGGTATACTTTTTCAAGCTCTTTCTCAATCAATTAGAGTCAATAGCTAATATCAGGAATTGATATCATGAAACATCAAAAACAGCAGTATTTTAAATTGGCACTAACAACTTTATCTATTCTGAGTGGAATAATTGTCAATCAAAGTGCATTTGCACAACTTAAACCTGATCATACATTAGGTTCAGAAAATTCAGTTGTTAACAAAGTTAACGAATTCAAAGACATAATTAATGGTGGTGCTGCTAGAGGTGCAAATTTATTTCACAGCTTTGAAAAATTCAATGTTGGTGAAAATAGAAGTGTGTATTTTACCAATCCTACAGGAATTGAAAATATATTAACTCGTGTCACTGGGGGTAATGTTTCAAATATTTTAGGAATATTAGGAGTAGAAGGAACAGCAAATTTATTTTTAATAAACCCCAATGGGATTATCTTTGGACAAAATGCCAGTTTAGATATTCGTGGTTCATTTACTGCGACAACTGCGGATGAGATTAAATTAGGTGATAATGGTTTATTTAGTGCGACTGCACCAGCAACAAGTAATTTATTGAATATACAACCAAGTGCATTATTTAGAAATGCTTTGAGAAATCAGCTATCAGAAATCAAAAATGAAGGTAATTTACAAGTTGATGATGGTAAAAATATAACTTTATTTAGTGCAAATGTTACTAACACAGGCACATTAACAGCAAACAAGGGAACAATTCAATTAACAGGTGCGGAAAATTTAAAAGTGAGGGGAGGTATAGAAACAGGTACATTATTACTTAATACTAAAAATCTGATTATTGGTGAAGATGATAATGCGACAATTGATAAAACCACATTAGAAAGTTTATCGGGAAATACAAACTTGATATTTCAGGCAAAAAATGATATTACAATTAATCCTTTAAATGATCATAGTTTAAGCCTAGCAGATGGTAGCGGTAAGGTTACATTTACCGCTGATGCTAATGCTGATGGTGTTGGTAATTTTCAAATGGAAACGACCGATACCATTAAAACTAATGGTAGAGATATTAGTATTTCGGGAGCAAATTTAATATTAGGTAACATTGATACTTTATTAGTGAAAGGAGGAGATATTATTACTGTAATTGATATTGATGCTGGTGGTGATATACCTTTTAGCCGAACTGCCACTTTTACTTTCACAGTATCAGAAGAACAACCAATAGAAAATTTAGATGTACAGTTTTCAGCCAAACTTAATTACGCTGGTACCCTGGAAATTTCCCTTACCTCACCATCTGAAAAAACATTAGAGTTATTTAGGGATGTTGGGTTTGGAGAGAACTTCCAAGATACCTTATTAGATGATAGTGCAGCAACCGGTACTAATGGTATTTTACCTCCCTTCCTGGGAGCATTTAGACCCACGGGAAAAAGTGGTTTAGCTATTTTTAATGGTGAAAATCCTACAGGAATTTGGCAATTAAAAGTAACAAATGATTCTTTTGGCAACAATAATGGCACTTTATACAAAGCGGGTGAAACTGCATCTTGGGGAAAAGCAGATGGAACAAAGCTGATTTTTCGCACACCAATTACTGCTATTGGTGATAGCGGTGCAATTACTCTAAATGCTAGGTCAGGAAATATTAATGTTGGTAAAATCAATGCTAATAGTTTGACAGGTAATGGTGGTAAAGTTAATTTAGCAGCGACAGAAAATATTAATTTAAATGGCAGTTTAGCTGCTACAAATCATATTAACATTTTTGCTGATGCTGATAGTAACGGCAATGGTAATTTGATGATGAATATTAGTGATACTATCCAAACCAATGGAAAAAAAGTGGAAATTAAAGGTACTAATTTAACCCTTGGTAATATTAATACTAGCTTCCATCAGGGGGGAGGAAATATAACCTTAACAGCTGCTGGTGGCAATATTTCTACACAAAACCTATTATCTGCCTCATTTTCACGTCAAGGAACAACAGGAAATGGTGGGCATATTTCGCTTACTGCTGGTGGTCATATCTCAACACAAAACCTATTATCTACCTCATTTTCAAATGGAGGTATAGCAAGCAATGGCGGAGGTATTTCGCTTACTGCTGGTGGCAATATTTCTACACAAAACCTATTATCTGCCTCATTTTCATTTGCAGGTACAGCAGGAAATGGTGGAGATATTTCCCTATCTGCTGGTGGCGATATCTTGACACAAAACCTAGAATCCTACTCAACTTCATTTGAAGGTACAGCAGGAAATGGTGGAGATATTTCCCTATCTGCTGGTGGCAATATTTCTACACAATTACTAGAATCCTACACATCTTCAGATTTAAGCAAAGAAGGAAATGGCGGTGGTATTTCTTTATTTGCTGATGGTGATATCTCTACTAATTCCCTTTTCTCTTACGCATATTCATTTTCTGGCCAAGGAGGAAATGGTGGCAGGATTTCTTTTTTTGCTGGTGGCAATATCTCTACAAAAAACCTATTGTCTGCCTCATTTTCACCTGAAGGTATAGCAGGAAATGGGGGGGAGATGAATTTGAACGCTATGGGTGGTGATATTTTTACTCAATTCCTAGACTCCCACTCATTTTCACGTCAAGGTACAGCAGGAAATGGTGGCAGGATTTCTCTTTTTGCTAGTAGTGATATCTCTACACAATCTTTACACTCCTACTCATTTTCAGATTCAGGTACAGGGGGAAATGGTGGGGAGATTAATCTAAATGCCATGAATGGCAATATTCAGGGCATAAAAAATGAATATAGCCAAGAATTTCCAGTTTTTCATTCCTTTTCTATCTCCCAAACCGGACAGCCTGGACAGGCTGGTAATGTTACCTTAGCAGCCAAAAATCAAATTACAAATTTAGATATCTTAACTCTGTCTTCTGATTCCAAATCTGGAGATGTTCAAGTTCAAGGTTTTGGAAATTTATCTTTGACTAATATTGATATTATCACCACTAAACAGGTGACGCTTAATGAATCTTTTGGAGGAGAAAACATTGTTATCCTGGAAGTTGGTGGAGTAGGTCAATCAGGAAATGTGACTTTTGCCAGCACAGGTAATCTCACCTTCAATAATAGTCGCATAGATAGCGATACCAACGGCAGTGACCCAGCAGGAAATGTAACTATCACCAGTCCTAGTATTGTCACTTTCAATAATAGTAAAATTGCCAGCAACACCAACAACAAAGGCAAAGCTGGCAGTGTTCAAATTAATGCTAAAAAATTAACCCTCACAGATGCTTCAGAAATCTCCGCTTCCACCACAGCAGATGGTCAAGCTGGAGACATCACCCTCAATACTGCTACTTTAACAGTAGCCAATGGCGCTGAAATCTTCGCTACAACCACAAGTAGCGGTGATGGCGGTACAATTACCATTAATGCCGAAAAAGCTGTTAATCTCGGTATTGGTGTTCAAGACTCTTCTCCTATCCTCTCCGTTGAAACCAGTGGTGCAGGTAAAGCCGGAAACATCATCCTTAATACTCCTAGCCTCACCGTATCTGATACCGCCCGTATTACCGCTACAGCAACTAAAAACGCAACGAATACTAAAGGAGGCGGTAGCATCACCTTAAACGCCTCCAAAATAAACCTAGCCGGGGTTGTGGGAGTTTTTGCCGAAACCCAAGGACAAGCACCCGCAGGTACATTACAACTCAATCCTTACGAAAATCAACCCGATTTAGATATTACCCTCTTCCCCAAATCAATTATTTCCGCTTCCACTACCGCTAGTGGTAAAGGTGGTGATTTAATTATTACCGCACCGGAAAATATTAACATCTCAGGACAGGGAAAATTAGCAGTTGAAACTTCAGGAAGAGGTGATGCTGGCAATATTCAAATTAGCACTAAAAACTTAAATCTGAGTGATGGTGTGAAAATTTCAGCTTCTACATTTAGTAGTGGTAAAGGTGGTAATATCATCGTCCAAGTTAAAGATAATATTACCTTAAATGGAACAGATACCGGACTATTTGCTAGTACAGAACCAGGTTCAATTGGTGATAGTGGTAGTATTGATATTGACCCCCAAACATTAATCATTAAAAACGGTGCTGGAATAGGAGTCAATAGTCAAGGAAGTGGAGAAGGTGGAGATGTTTCTATTCAAGTTGGTACTCTCAATTTAGATAATAAAGGTTTTATTAGTGCGGAAACTGCTTCTAACCAAGGTGGGAATATTAATCTGAATATTCCAGATTTATTATTGTTTAGAAATAACAGCCAAATTACCGCCACTGCTGGTACAAATGGTGCAGGAGGAGATGGAGGAAATATCAATATTAATACTCCTTTTATTATTGCTTTTCCTAGTGAAAACAGTGATATTACCGCTAACGCTTTTAAAGGAAATGGTGGAAAAATCAACATTACAACTAACGCTATCTTTGGATTAGAATATCAACCTCAATTAACTTCAAAAAGCGATATTACCGCATCTTCTGATTTTGGGTTAGCGGGAGATGTGGAAATCAATACTCCTGATATAGACCCCACATCTGGTTTAATAGAATTACCTGGTAATTTAGTCAATGCAGAATCACTGTTAGGTAAAGATATTTGTTCTTATGAACAACGTGCTAAACAGAATTCTTTTACAATTACAGGAAAAGGAGGTTTACCTGCCGAAAGTGATGAATTAATTAGCAACTCCCCAGGTATGGTAGAATGGGTTATTCGTTCAGATAAGCAGGAAACAACACCAGTTGGGATGAAAGAAAAAGCAGTAAATCAGGAGGAAGCAAATATTAAAAATCCTATAATTCAGGAAGCACAAGGATGGATAATTACTGCTGATGGTAAGGTAATTTTAACAGCAGAAACACCAAAAGTTACGCTGCAAAATTCGGGTTTAAATCATTCTAATTGCCATTAAGGTAAATGTCATGAAGAAAATTTCAATTTTAACTCTTAGTATTTTATCTTTATCTGGCTGTTTTATAGCAGAGAAAGCCCTGGCTATTTCTAGTAATAACAACATCAATAATTCAACAATTGCTACTTCTTTATCTCTAGAAAAACAAGCTCAAGAATTATATGAGAAGGGGCAATTTCAGTCAGCAGTTGCGATTTTGCAAAATGCCATTAAAAATTATGTTGAGCAAAGTGATTCAGTCGGTCAGGTAATAGCTTGGAGAAATTTAGCTTTAGTTTATCAAAAAATGGGAGATTCAACCCAAGCAACCCAAGCAATTACCAATAGTCTGAACAATCTTAATCAAATAACAGATAACAAAGAACGTAAACAAATCTTAGCTCAAACCCTGGAAGTGCAAGGACAATTACAATTGTCTATGGGTAATTCCCAAACTGCGTTAGAAATTTGGAAACGTGCGACTGATACATATCAAGAAATTGGCGATAATATCGGATTAATTAGAAGTAAAATTAACCAATCTCAAGCATTGCAAGCTTTAGGATTATATAGTCAAGCGGTAAAAAGTTTACTTGATAGTCAGAAAAATTTAAATCAACAACAGGATACCTTGATTAAAGCTAAAGCACTACTAAGTTTAGGGGATGTATTGCGGGGAATAGGACAATTAGATCAATCCCAAAAAGCTTTAGAAGAAAGTTTAGTAATCGCTAAAAAATTATCTTCTCCTAGCGCAATTACTCAAGCACTTCTCAGCTTAGGTAAAACCAGTGCAGTGCAAAAGAATAATAATCCAAAAGCACTGGAATATTTTCAACAAGTTATCGAAAAATCACCCTCATCTGATTTAAAGATTCAAGGACAACTAAATAAATTAGAGCTATTGTTAAATACAGAGCAATTGTCAGCAGCAAAACAAATAATACCACAAATTCAAAGCAGTTTGATTCAATTACCTCTTACTCGTACAGCCGTTTATTCTCGGATTAGTTTAGCGCGAATTCTTCTCAAATTACCAAAAGAAAAATATTCCCAATCTTTGCTGGCCAATGAACTAGCCACAGCCATTAAAATATCTCAAAAATTAGCAGATAAAAGAGGAGAAAGTTATGCAACTGGAACTTTGGGAAATCTCTATGAACAAAATCAACGTTATCGAGAAGCTAGAGAATTAACAGAGAAAGCATTACTTATTTCTCAAAGCAATAATTCTCCAGAACTTAGTTATGAATGGCAATGGCAACTAGGCAGAATTATCACATCAAAAGGAGGAAATACAAAAGCTGAACGTGCGAGTGCAATAGCTGCTTATACTCAATCAGTTAAAACTCTCAAATCTATTCGCACAGACTTAGTTGCAATTAGCTCAGAAGCACAATTTGATTTTCGAGAACGAGTTGAACCCGTTTATCGAGAACTAGTCGAATTACTATTAGAAAAAAAACCTGGAGAAGAAAAACCCAGTCAAGAAGAACTCAAGCAAGCTAGAGAAGTAATTGAATCATTGCAACTAGCAGAACTTGACAACTTTTTTCGTAATGCTTGTCTAGATGCAAAACCTGTACAAATCGACCAAATTGATCGCACATCAGCAATTTTCTATACAATTGTTCTCAAAGAGAGTTTAGAAGTCATTGTTGCTCTTCCTGATCAAACTTTATATCACCATAGTAAAAAATTATCTCAGTTAGAAATAGACACCAATATTGAAGAATTACGAGCTAAATTAGCTCGTCGTGGAGAAATAGTTTTTCAGACACAAATGTTAGAACTTTCCCAAAAAGTCTATAATTGGGTAATCAAGCCAACTGAAAAAAAATTACAAGCTAATAAGGTTAAAAATCTTGTATTTATCTCAGATGGAATTTTGCGAAATATTCCTATGAGTATTCTTCATGATGGTCAAAAATACCTGGTTGAAAAATATAGTATTGCCAATGCTCCTAGTTTACAATTAATAGACCCCAAAGCGTTAGTTAGAGACAAAATTCAGGTTCTTGGTGGTGGAATTAGCAAAGCTCGCTTAGGTTTTTCTGCACTTCCTAATGTCATCTCAGAATTAGATCGGATTAAAGCCCAAGTTCCTAATTCTTTATTACTCAAAAATGATGCCTTTACAGATCAACAATTAGAGCAAAAAGTTCAAGAAAATCCTTATCAAGTAGTTCACTTAGCTACTCATGGTGAATTCAGTTCTAAGGCTGAAAATACTTTTGTTCTCACTTGGAATGAACGACTCAATGTAGATGATTTAAATAATCTTCTTCGTTCTGATCAAAAGCAGGTTCGTCCTATTGAATTATTGGTTCTTAGTGCTTGCAAAACTGCGGCCGGAGACAAAAGAGCAACTTTAGGATTAGCAGGAATGGCAGTCAGAGCAGGAGCGCGTAGCACTCTAGCTAGTCTTTGGTATGTTGATGATGAAGCTACTGCTTTATTAATGACTAAATTTTATCAGGAATTATCTAATAACAAACTGACTAAAGCAGAAATTCTTCGCAATGCTCAATTAGCAATTTTACGGGACAAGAATACAAAATTTTCCCATCCCTATTATTGGTCAGCATTCGTTTTAGTGGGGAATTGGCTGTAAACATTATCACCCTTCACTCTCACTTCATAACCTTGCAGGGAAACATCAGGAACAGTTAAACATTTACCTGTCTTTAAATCATATTGAAACTGATGTGATGCACAAGTAATAACTCCATTATCTACCTTACCTTTATCCAAAGGAAACCCCAAATGAGAACAAGCATTATGATAATTATCCATGAAAATCTGCGTTTTATCTGCGTTTATCTGCGTTTATAATAATTCAATCCCCCAGATAAATCTGTAGGGATTGATAACTTTCAGGATTGTATTTATCCAGACTCATTTCATTCTAAAATCTTTAACCAGAAAAGGCATAATCACACCTGTAACTAAACTAGCTACAGTAATAGGAATACAAAGGGGAATTGCTGCCTGTGCTAATAATACTAATATGAGTGTACCTATACCACTAGCAATGGTAGTTTGACGAAGAAAATATATGGGGTCACGGAAAAGGTTTCCTTTGAGAAATAATTTGACGGTAAACCAGCCAATTTCTATCATAAATATCCTCCTAGTAGTTAGTGAATAAGTTAAGCATTAATAAACCTAAAATCATGGCGGGAATAACTCCAGCAGGGGCAAATAAACTGCCAAGAGTTGCTGCAAATTTATAGCCTATATCTTTACCACCTAAAATCATCCCGCCAATTGCACCACCAATCATTGATATAAATGTGGCGATAATTACCCAAGTTAATGCTGTGGTAAAATTGAGTTCTGTATTCAAGCTATGCAGGAAATTTGTAAATGCTAGGTTGTGGAAAATTTCAAACATGACTCTTCTCCTAATTCGGTTTTAATGCAAGGCAAATGCTTGTATTTCTGCTGCCACATCTTGTAGTGCTTGGGCTACTAATTCTGCTTGTTCAATTTGTTGGTGTTCTGTAAATATTTGCCAAGCCTCTTGATAGTAGGATTTGGCTTTCAGCAGGTTTTGCGGATTCCCTAATTCTGGTTTTTCCGGGTTGTCAGGTAAGTTAAAAAGTGCGTTGGCTTTGTTAGAAATTGTGTTAGCATATTCTAAGGGTGTGTTTTGAGGATTACGCACTTTTAAAGCTTCATCGTAAGCAGTAACAGCCCGCAAGTTATTATCAATTGGATGGGAACTAATTAAATATTGCAAAGCATTACCTAAGTTGTTTTGCAACATTGCATATTCCCTGGGATGTTCAATTAAGTTAATATGCTGGAGTGCTACTTCAAAAGACTGTACTGCTAACCCTTGACGCAAATATTCCCGTTCTGAGGACATTGGCATGGAAAGGTATGCGATCGCTATATTATTATATAAAATCGCATATTCCTGTGGATAATCTTCCCATGTAAATACCCGCAAAGCCTCATGATAAGCTTGGATACTATCAGTCATCCGCGCTAAATTGTAGGTAACAAGGGACTGTAAAACTAACCCCAAATTCATCTGGGTTTCTGCTACTTCTTCAGGTGTAGCAAATTGCTGTAAAAGTGGTAAAGCTTCCTCATAACTTTCCTTAGCTTGTACTAATAATTGAGGGTTAGAATCGGGTATCATTTGTAAAGTACCCGCCATTCCCACTTTTGCTCGTGCTTTCAGTAAAGGATAATCTTCACCACACATTTGATAAGCACGATAAAACAATCCTAACCCACTTCTTAAGTCTTGGGAATTTTTCGGCTTTTTGAGAAAACCTTGCGCCATTTCTATCAGCATTTGGATTTTTTCCTCTGCTGTTGCTGACTCATCAGAAATGGCCGCCATAACCGCTTTTAAGGCTGAATCTGTAATACTAGAAGTCATAAATTGGCCATGATAATTGAGTCATCAACTAAGCCGATTTACGCAGTTTTTCAGTTTATACAGATTCCCCAATTTCTCATGGTTTCATCACAGATGATCAAACCAAAGCAGCCAAATCTTACGCTGGTTTCTTCATCAATAAGCCAAGAAATAAATTTCCTAGCTAAAAGCTAAATAGAGAGTTTTTACCTAATCCATTTACCAACTTAAATGAAAGGGTAATAACATCAATATTTCCCACTATATAACTCTCAATTGATAAAAATCTAGCGTGAATTTACTCATATTAATTTTAGTGACAACTCATTTATAACTTGAATGATGTTTTTTGTATAAGAAGTTGACAAATTATCTTGCAGTATAGTAAGATTCCAAAATCTACTACGCAGTAAAAATAGTAAAAGTAAATTTTTGTGGAAAATAATCTCATAATATTTAAAAATAATTTAATATAAAAGATCATTAATTGATCAATCAGCGAGACTCTACAAAATTCTTCAGCAGTAGAAATTCAAAATTGATAATGTTGCTAATTTTCCTGCGTATCTCCTCATCAACACGGGCGCAATAATCCCGTTTATCTCTCCACATCTACAACAGAAAAATCATAGCCAATGACTAATGTACTCTGGCTGCAAGGTGGTGCTTGTTCAGGTGACACCATGTCCTTCCTTAACGCCGAAGAACCTACAGCTTGTGATTTAATTGCTGACTTCGGCATTAACATCCTTTGGCATCCTTCCTTGGGTGTAGAACTAGGTGCAAACGTACAAACCTTGCTTTGGGAATGCGTCTTAGGTAAAACTCCCCTGGATATTTTGGTATTTGAAGGTAGCGTAGTTAACGCCCCTAACGGTACAGGGGAATGGGATAGATTTGCAGACCGCCCCATGAAAGAATGGTTACATGACTTAGCCAAAGCTGCCAGTTTTGTCGTCGCTATTGGTGATTGTGCCACCTGGGGCGGTATTCCCGCAATGGAACCTAATCCCAGCGAATCTAATGGATTACAATTTCTCAAACGCAATAAAGGCGGCTTTTTAGGTGCAGATTTCGTCAGTAAAGCCGGCTTACCTGTAATCAATATTCCCGGATGTCCCGCCCATCCTGACTGGATAACGCAGATATTAGTTGCTATTGCTACCGGACGCATCAGCGATATTGCCCTAGACGACCTGCACCGTCCCCAAACCTTCTTTAACACCTACGCCGAAACTGGTTGTACCCGCAACATTCACTTTGCTTACAAAGCCACAACCGCCGAATTTGGACAACGTAAAGGCTGTCTATTTTACGACTTAGGTTGTCGTGGACCCATGACCCATTCTTCCTGTAACCGCATCCTCTGGAACCGCGTATCATCGAAAACCCGCGCCGGAATGCCTTGTATCGGTTGCACAGAACCAGAATTCCCCTTCCATGACCTCAAACCGGGAACAGTATTTAAAACCCAAACCATTATGGGCGCACCCAAAGAACTACCCCCCGGAGTCAAGCAAAAAGATTACGCAGTCCTCACCGTTGTTGCTAAAGATGCAGCACCCAAATGGACAGATGAAGACTTTTTCTTGGTTTAGAAATTGGGTATTGGAAGAGAAATTTCTTTACCTGTTCCCTGTTCCCTGTTCCCTATTTCCTATCATTATGCCAATTCAAACATTAGATATTTCACCCGTTGGTAGAGTCGAGGGTGATTTAGATGTCCGTGTCGAAATTGACAATGGATATGTAACAAACGCCTGGACTCATGCTGAACTTTTTCGCGGCTTTGAAATTATCTTACGCGGAAAAGACCCCCAAGCAGGTTTAATTGTCACGCCCCGAATTTGCGGTATTTGTGGTGGTTCGCATTTAAGCTCTGCCTCTTGGGCATTAGATACAGCCTGGGGAACAGAAGTTCCTCGTAATGCAATTTTGGCGAGAAACTTAGGTCAAATTGTCGAAACAATCCAAAGCATTCCTCGCTACTTTTATGGATTGTTTGCCATTGACTTAACTAATAAAAATTATCGCCGTAGTCACTTTTATGATGAAGCTTGTCGGCGTTTTGCAGCTTTCACAGGTAAATCTTATGAGATTGGGGTGACAATTTCTGCCAAACCTGTAGAAATCTACGCTTTATTAGGTGGACAATGGCCGCACAGCAGTTATATGGTGCCTGGTGGTGTCATGTGCGCCCCCACTTTAACTGACATTACCCGCGCCTGGGCAATTCTGGAATATTTCCGCACCAATTGGTTAGAACCTGTTTGGTTAGGTTGTTCTTTAGAAAGATATGAAGAAATTCAATCTTATGAAGATTTCCAAAAGTGGTTAAATGAAGATATCAAACATCGAGAATCTGACTTAGGTTTATACTGGCGCATGGGCTTGGATATCGGTTTAGATCGATATGGTGCTGGTGTGGGTAAATATGTGACTTGGGGTTATATTCCCCATGAGGATAAATACAATAAACCCACCATTGAAGGACGTAATGCTGCTGTGATTATGAAAGGCGGTGTTTATGATAGCTTCAGTGATACTCATGCTTTGATGGATCAATCTTTTGCCCGTGAGAATTTAACCCATTCTTGGTATGATGAAGGTACTCAAGATTGGCATCCAAGCGATCGCACCACAGCACCAACAACCAACAACCAAAAAGATTTTGAAGGTGCATATTCTTGGTCAAGTGCAGTTTTACACCAAGACTTAGGACGTTTAGAAGCCGGACCCCTCGCACGTCAATTAGTTGCAGGTGGTAGACATGGTGAGTCTTGGCAACATTATGACCCCTTCATTCTCGATGTCTTCAAAAAAATGGGCGGTGCTAATGTTCATGTTCGTCAATTAGCACGAGTTCACGAAATTGTCAAGTTATATCGCCAAGCTGAACGCTGTTTAAGGGAGTTCAAATTAAACGATCCCTGGTATATCAAACCCAAGGAAAAAGATGGAAAAGGTTGGGGTGCAACGGAAGCAGCTAGAGGTGCTTTGTGTCACTGGGTAGAAATTGAAGCAGGGAAGATTAAACAATACCAAGTTATCGCCCCCGGTACTTGGAATATTGGACCCCGTGACGGTGAAGGTCAACTAGGACCGATTGAAAAAGCATTAATAGGAACACCTATTGAAGACCCTACAGACCCTGTAGAAGTCGGTCATGTAGCCCGGTCTTTTGATTCTTGTTTGGTGTGTACTGTTCACGCCCATGATGCCAAAACTGGGGAAGAATTAGCCCGTTTTCGCACTGCTTAATTTAGGTTTTGAGTTATGTTTTGTAGGGTGGGTTTTTCTCACCTTATTTAGGGTTTGCTGAGAAAGTCTTTCCGTGAGGGCAGGGAACAGGGAACAGGGAACAGGGAACAGTTTCAAGAGTTGGATGGGAGCGATTTTTCCTTTGAGTAGCAATTAAATGCAAGGTTTTTAAGTTTCCACCTCGTAAAAGCTTGCACTTTTTTTTACTTGAAAACGGCTTAAACCCTTTACCCGTAATCTTTTCATGTTTATTCAGCAAGCCCTATTTAACTTTTATTGTCAGAATTCAGGTGAGGCGATAAGATCCCCGACTTCTTTTGTTTATTGTGTTCATAAATGATAAATTTATCTGGTGAAGTCGGGGATCTGGAGAATAGGGAATAGGAATAGACCTATTATTCAGATGAGTAACAATAGCGATCGCGCCCCTTTTTTTTAGCATTGTACAATGCTTGATCGGCTGAACTGATTAGTATATCTGGCTTTATGTCCAACGAGGGTATGAGTGAGCAAATTCCCATACTAACGGTAACAATATTCTTGACATCAGACTTTGTATGGGGAATGGCCAGATCGTGAATTGCTTGCTGAATACTTTGTGCTACTTGAATTGCTCCCGCTAAGTCAGTATTAGGAAGGAGTATGGAAAATTCTTCGCCACCGTAACGTGATACGAGATCAGCAGGACGATAAACTGTTTTTTGTACTGTTTGAGCTAATCTGACTAGACAATCATCGCCTCCAAGATGACCATAATAGTCGTTATAATTTTTAAATTTATCAACATCAAATAAAATCAGTGCTAGGGGTTGTTGTTCTCGTGCAAGGCGGGTCCATTCTGCTTGCAGTCGTTCATCGAAACAGCGACGGTTAGCAACTTGAGTCAAACCATCTAAATTAACCAGTTGTTCTAGTTTTTGATTTGCAATTACTAACTCTGCTGTTCTTTCCTGTACGCGTTGTTCCAGGGTTTCAAAAGATATTTGTAATTCAAGTGCCATGTCGTTAAACGATCTTGCAAGTTGACCTATTTCATCTTTTGAACCAACTTTGGCGCGGATATCTAAATTACCTGCGGTAAACTGGGACACTATATTTGTAAGGTAAATTATTGGCTTTGTTAGCAGTTGCCCAATAGCAAAAGCGATAATTGTCGCTATTGAAGCGATAATTGTAAATAGAAAAATTGCGTCACGAATTTGCTTTTCTACAGGTGCTAGGGCAACACTAAGAGGCAGTGCAAATAACACAGACCAAGGTTTATGTTTTAAATGAGCGATCGCAATCAAATTAACCTGCTTTTCTGTTGATGCCAAAGATGAAATTAAATACGATTGTTTATTATCTAATGCTTGCTTTAGTTTTGATTCATTAGTCGCCAATTCTTTAA
>NZ_JAYGHA010000025.1:0-59728 GCF_034931405.1 Anabaena sp. UHCC 0451
AAAATAGCTTGTTTACTCATCCCCTCTAACTCGTCAACAATAGCTAAAGCATCGTGATAACGTCCTGCTAAAATACTATTTCTGAGGTCTATTAATTCCTGTGTCATATTGATTACCTCAATTTGGAAATTTACTAATCTCAAAAAAGAAAAATTAAGAGTTTTGCAGCATTTTTAGAATATGTTTCGCTAAATTATTGTTAATTTCTCGATGTCTAGGAATTGGTTATGAAACTTTTGTGAGAGGATTTTGATACCAATCGTGATTACCACTATGTCTGATAAAAATACAACCAATTTCTTCTAATTCTTTAATTAAATCTCTTCTTTTCACAATAATTCTAACTCGGCAATTTTTCTAATGGCAGGAATATTATTACTAGAAAATTCCTGATACAAGTCCAATAAATTTTCCTGGAGTTCTTCTAAGGAATTTCCTTGAGTCCAATAGTCAGGATATTCTTCTAAGTACCCGATAAACATATCCTCGTCTTGCCAATAAATATATTTTTTTTTAGTGATTGTTTCCATGATCATCTCAACCTATAAGTAAAGGCTTGATCTAATTATATCAGATTTTTTCAAAAATTAAATATCAGCTTGATTGGCAGGGAATAACTAATTGGTAATCACTTTTTTATCCAGACGTTCAGCAAGCCACAATTTAATAATAGAATCAGAAGTCACACCTAAACGTTTTGCTTCCTGTTCTAAAGCTTCTATCATCCAAACAGGAAAATCAATATTAACTCTTTTTTGTGTATACCCTGGATGATGTACTTGAGATAAGTCTAAAAACTCAGTAATATCTTCACCACTGTCAAACTTAGTATCAAATTCTTCAGCTTTCATAAATATTGACCTCTTCAGTACGAGAACGACGAACAGAAATAATTCTTATTTTATCACTACGATAGGTAATGACTGCTGACCAATGTTTATCAGCTATCTTGCCAATCACTAAAAATCTGGGTTCATCGGTTGTGTTTGCCGTTACTTCTACTAGATGCGTATCTCTCCAAAGTTTTTGTGCTTCAATAAAGTCAATGTTATGTTTAGTTTTATTTGTTGCACTTTTGTTTGCATCAAATTCAAATTCCATCATTATTTTTGCATCTTTCTCAATTAAGTTTTGCCTTAATTTTCACTTTTGCTAGTCCTTTACAACAGTAATTTACTAATTTGAATGCCCCAATTGCTTTAATAAATCATTGCGATTATTGATATAAAGTTCATCATCTGGTTGAATACTAATTGCCTTGTCATAACATTTTAATGCTTCTCTGTATTCTTGTAACTCCTCTAAGGCAACACCCCGATTATGCCAAGCTTCATGATAGTCAGGTTTAATAGCAATAGCCTTATCGTAAGATGCGATCGCTTCTTCGTATTTTTCTAATTCTGCTAGGGAAACACCACGATTATACCAAGCATCATGATCGTCAGGTTTAATAGCAATAGCTTTATCGTAACATGAAATAGATTTTTCATACCCTTCTAATTCATGTAGTGCTGAACCCATGCAATCCCAAGCTTCATAGTAGTCATTTAGGAATTTGATCGTGATTTTGTCCTAATTTATATAATATTTGTGCTTCTTGTTCAAATAAACGGATAATTTCTGGGTCAATAATTGTTGGGTGCAGCTTTTTAACCACACAAATCGGTTTAGGAGTCACGGGAATATCTAAATCTTCTGCAAGGTAAGTTTCCCCAAACCCACCTGCACCTAATTTTTTAATAATCCTGTAACGTTGACGGAGAATATTACCAATCATAGAAAGATATTTTTATAACCCTGGTTATTAAATTCTAGCATCAAGAGCAATAAACTTTTACAGGATTACTAAAACCTTAGATGTGTAGGGGTTTAGCAGTGCTAAACCCCTACCGATAAAATCAGCTTGACTCAATTATTAATATGGCCAAGTCCAATCACGGATTTCTGGCATATCTTCGCCGTGTTTCTCGATATAATGCTTATGTTCAATCAAGATATCTTGTAATCTTTGCTTCACATAAGCAGCTTTAGAACCTAATTTTGGTACACGATCTATGACATCCATAACTAAATGGAATCTATCAAGATCATTCATCACCACCATATCAAAAGGTGTGGTTGTTGTTCCTTCTTCTTTGTAACCACGAACATGAAGATTTTTGTGGTTTGTATGACGATAGGTGAGACGATGAATTAACCAAGGATAACCATGAAAAGCAAAGATAATTGGTTTATCAGTTGTGAAAATTGTATCAAAATCTTTGCTGCTTAAACCGTGGGGATGTTCACTTTGTGGTTGTAGTTTCATCAAATTAACTACATTCACTACCCGCACTTTTAAATCTGGGAAGTTTTGGCGCAAAATATCTACTGCTGCTAAGGTTTCTAAAGTAGGAATATCCCCAGCACAAGCCATAACTACATCAGGTTCACCATCTAAATCACTGCTCGCCCATTCCCAAATACCTAAACCTTTGGTACAGTGTTTAATGGCTGCATCCATGTCTAAATATTGTAATGCTGGTTGTTTTCCAGCGACAATAACATTGACATAATGACGACTTCTTAAACAGTGGTCGGTGACAGATAACAAAGTGTTAGCATCAGGTGGCAAATAGACGCGAACAATTTCGGCTTTTTTGTTAATTACGTGGTCAATAAAACCCGGATCTTGGTGAGAAAAACCGTTGTGGTCTTGTCGCCAAACGTGGGAAGTGAGCAGATAATTTAATGATGCAATTGGTCTTCTCCAGGGAATTTCCAGAGTTGTTTTTAACCATTTAGCGTGTTGGTTAAACATGGAGTCAATGATATGAATAAATGCTTCATAACAAGAGAAGAAACCATGACGACCTGTAAGCAGATATCCTTCTAACCATCCTTGACAATTGGTTTCACTCAGCATTTCCATGACTCGACCATTTGGTGATAAATGGTCATCTTCGGGAAGAGTTTCGGCAACCCAGGTACGGTCTGTGACTTCTAATACAGGATCTAGGCGGTTGGATGCAGTTTCATCGGGTCCAAAAACGCGGAAGTTGCGACTTTCCTCGTTCAGTTTCATGATATCCCGCAGAAACTTACCACTAACTTTAGTAGCTTCAGCGTTAACAGTACCTGGTTCAGGTACTTCTACAGCATAGTTGCAAAAATCAGGCATGATTAAATCACGCAGCAACATACCGCCGTTAGTATGGGGGTTGTCTCCCATGCGACGCTGACCTTTAGGTGCGAGTTCTGCAAGTTCGGGAAGAAGCGTACCGTTTGCGTCAAAGAGTTCTTCGGGTTTGTAACTCTGCATCCAGTCTTCGAGGAGTTGCAGATGTTCTGGATTACCAACTACATTACCAAAGGGGACTTGATGCGATCGCCAATAATCTTCTGTTTTCTTTCCGTCTACTTCTTTGGGTCCCGTCCAACCTTTAGGAGTCCGTAATACAATCATCGGCCATTGCGGGCGTTCTTTGAAACCATGTACCCGCGCTTCTCTTTGGATACCTTGAATTTCTTGAATGATTGTATCTAAAGTTGCCGCCATTTTTTGGTGAACTTCCGCAGGATCAGACCCTTCCACAAAGTAAGGTTTATAACCATAGCCGATAAATAGGCTTTCTAGTTCATCATGGGGTATGCGTGCTAAAACTGTAGGATTGGCGATTTTATACCCATTCAAATGTAAGATTGGTAGAACTGCACCATCAGTAACGGGGTTGAGGAATTTGTTAGAATGCCAACTGGTAGCTAATGCGCCAGTTTCTGCTTCCCCGTCACCAACAACCGCAGCAACGATTAAATCAGGGTTGTCAAAAACCGCACCAAAGGCGTGTACTAAAGCATAACCGAGTTCTCCCCCTTCGTGAATAGAACCTGGTGTTTCTGGGGCGACGTGGCTGGGAATACCACCAGGGAAGGAGAATTGTTTGAACAGTTTTTGCATTCCTCCAGCATCTTGGGTGATGTTGGGGTAATACTCGCTATATGTTCCTTCTAAGTAGGTATTAGCGACAAGTCCGGGTCCACCGTGTCCGGGTCCTGCGATGTAAATTGTGCTGAGGTCGTATTTTTTAATGACGCGGTTGAGGTGTACGTAAATGAAGTTAAGTCCGGGGGTAGTTCCCCAATGTCCTAATAGTCTGGGTTTGACGTGTTCTTGTTTGAGTGGTTCTCTCAGTAGGGGGTTGTCGAGGAGGTATATTTGTCCGACTGAAAGATAGTTGGCTGCACGCCAATAAGCGTTGATTTTCTGTAGTTCTGTGTCTGTTAAGGGTTTTATTTGTGGAGTGCTGGCTAATGTCATCTGGAACTCCGGTAAGAGGTATTTACACCAATGTCAGTGTAATGGTTTGCTATTTCTGTGTCATCTTACCTATGATTAGTTTTTCTGGGGGGAAGTTACATATTTTTTTTATCTGACGCAAAGGCGCTGTGTTTATTAGGCTTTTGCGTAGCCTGTCGTAATTATCTACGAGTTTTTATCTTAACTTATTGACTTTTATTCCTAAAAGCTCTAAATTTATTTATGGAAATAGTTGAAATTAATTTGCAAAAATACTGGGAATTATTCTTAATGAAAAGTCAGAAAGTGAGTGTGAGCAAAAAAGGCTTATTATTGGGTGCTAGTGGGACATTTGCAGCCCTAACAGGTTTATTTGTCAGCACCTTGGGGGGAATGCAAGCCACAGTGGCTAACCCCAATCTGAATCAACCAGCACCACGCTTACTTGCCCAAAAACTCAAAACTTTAACAATAGTTTTTCCTAGTCGTTCTGATTCTACAGATTTGCAAACTAAAGCCAATGCTGTAGGTAGCTTTTTGTCCAAAGAATTGGGAATTCCTGTCAAAGCCCAGATCGGCGATGATACAGCAGCAGTGGAAGCATTGAGAGCAAATCGCGCTGATGTGGCTTTCTTGAGTAGTCGTCCCGCTTTGAAAGCTGAACAATTGGCAAATGCTCGTATGTACTTAGCTGAAGTTCGTGCCAATTATTCTGGTAGATTTACTTACGACTCCATATTTGTTGTCCCCGCAAACAGCCAACTGAAAAGCAAGACTACCCCAAAGGGAACTTTGGAACAACTGCGGGGTAAAAAAATGGCCTTTACTTCTCCTACATCCGGTTCTGGGTTTATTTTCCCCGTGGGTGAGTTGGTGAAGCAGGGTTTTGTACCTAATAAAGACCGCATGGATGGTTTCTTTGGTCAAATTACCTACGGTGGTAATTACAGCAAAGCTTTAGATGCGGTAGTTCGCGGTCAAGCAGATGTGGCTGTTGTATCAGAATATGCTCTGTTCCCTCCCTATATCTCCGCTGAAGACAGAAGTAAGTTAAGGGTTCTGCATAAAATTTCTGGTGTTCCTGCTCATGGTATTGCTATTGATGATGATGTTCCAGTAGTAATGCGGGAAAAAATTATTAACGCTCTCCTGAAGTTAAACAAGCCAGAAAATAACGCCATGTTCAAGAGCTTGTATAATTCTACAGAATTGGTCAGAGTTGATCACAATCGTCACCTCAGACCTGTCCGCGAAGCATTGAAAAATGTAGGTATGGAACCATAATTAAGAAGGGGTAAAGCGCAATGCTCAACCCCTACAATAATTACTCCCCACGTCAAATTACCAATTACTAATTAACTGATACCAGCGTGAAACTGATTGAATGTCATAATCTAGAGACAGCTTATACTGCATCTTTAAAGCGTCCCATCCTCAATGATATTAATCTTGATATACATCAAGGTGAGTTTGTGGTGTTACTGGGACTCAATGGTGCTGGTAAGTCTACATTGTTGCGATCGCTGGTAGGGTTAGTACCATTGGTACAGGGAGAAATTCACATTAATAACCTACAAATGACCCCCCAAACATTGCCGAAAATTCGCCGAGAAATTGCCATGTTATTTCAAGGTGGTGGACTAATTCGCCAATTATCAGCAATTGAAAATGTTTTGTGTGGTCGTTTGGGTGTGAGAACAACTGCACAAACTTTGTTTGGTTTTCTTAAACGCGATCGCATTCTAGCCCAAGAATTATTAGAACAATTGGGTTTAAAAGATAAAACATATCAAAAAACCAGTCAACTAAGCGGTGGACAACAACAAAGAGTAGCGATCGCTCGTGCTTTAATTCAATCCCCACAAATACTGTTAGCAGATGAACCTATTACCGGTTTAGATGTAGTTGCATCCCAACAAGTGATGGAAACTTTATCTCAACTCAATACCCAGCAAGGCTTAACTATTATTGCAGTTTTACATGATTTAGGCATAGCCGCAGCATACGCTCACCGAGCTATAGTTTTAGATGCGGGACGTATTATTTATGATGGAAATTGTGATCATCTACAAGAAAAATTTGCCCAGGTTTTAAGTTATTAAAAATATAGCCTTGGACAGGGTGGTTATACCATTTCTTTATGAGGCTGCGCTTAATTTTGTAACCTTATCTTTTTCTTCTCTGTGTCCTCTGCGTCTCTGCGGTTCGTTCCTTTTTAAATTTGGCGCATCTTTATACAGAATCGGTATTAGGACATCAATTGATAATGGAACTCCCACTACAAGAGGATTTTAATCCTGACTCCTGACTCCTGACGAAAACCTTATGAAAAAATCTGTTAAACCACAATTACTACATAATTACTCTTGGTTAATTAATCTAGCCATTCTATTCTTAATAATAGGAGTTTATATTTGGGCTTTACAAGGCTTACAAGTTGATTTTAATCTACTAAAAGATAGCTGGCCTTATATAATTGATTTTATTGTCAGGTTATTTCCCCCAGATTGGAAAGTTGTAGATATAGCAATTAAAGCATTAATTGAAACTGTGCAAATGTCACTGTGGGGAACTTCTATTGGTGCTATTCTCTCGCTACCAATTGCGATCGCTAGTGCTAATAATATTGCTCCCCTCTGGTTACGCTGGTTAGCAAATTTACTGCAAAACGCTGTTCGTTCCGTTCCCTCCATTATCCTGGGTTTAATCTTTGTTGCCGCTACAGGCTTAGGCGCACCCGCAGGAACTTTAGCATTATCAATCTATACTATTGGCTACCTTGCTAAATTTTATCAACAAGCAATTGAAGACGTAGATTCTCGTTCTTTAGAATCTTTACAAGTTGTTGGTGCATCGAGAATTCAAATAGCCCAATATGGAATATTACCCCAAGTATTACCCTTGGGATTAGGTTATACTTTTTGGATGTTTGAGTACAATATCCGTGCAGCTTCTGTACTTGGTGTAGTTGGTGCAGGTGGAATTGGTTTTCAGTTAAAAAGTTATATAGATGGTTTTGAGTATAATAAAGCCACAACTATGATGTTGGTGCTTTTGGTGGTGGTGACGGTAATTGATATTTTTAGTAGCAAATTACGTCGTTATTTGGATTCAATGTAGAGTTATCTTTAATTCTTTAATATTTTTGTGGTGGGACTACAAGTTTCTGTGTCATCTTACCTATGAGAAAAAAGAAATAAACAAAAATCAGAAAATTATCGTGGAGGTGTTCAGAGGGAACTCTTAACGGGCAACTCTTAACAGAAAAAACTCATGTTTAAAAACATGAGATTGAAATAATGACACTGTTTTTTTCGTGCTACGCATCTTGTAAAACATCTCTTTTTTGACTGAAGCTCTAAACTCAGAACTAAAGTTTCTTATCTGTTCCCTGTTCCCTTTTTTTTGTAATGAAAATTCAGTATTTGATACTGGGAAAAATGAGGATATCTATCATTTCACCTACCAACAAGCCTGAACAAGCAACTACTGTTAAAATCCAAAAAGAATCTGTTTTATTAAATCCAGCAAAACGCATTTCTAAATCAGCTAATAATGTAGTTGTTAACGGGATCAGAAATAAATTGAATAAAATTGACCAAATGGCTATTAAAGTAATTGATACACTTAAAACTAAGACAACAACTAAGGCTTGAGAACCAAATACTAACAGAATTTCTAACCAAGAGTTACTTTTTCTGACTATAGCGATAGTGATAGCCGTTACAAAAGCTCCCACCAACCAAGCAATCTGATGAGCCGCAAGATACCATCCCAAAAGATTGTAAGCTAACCACAGTAATATCAGAGCCGTTACAGGAAGCCTGTTTAAAAAAACCAAATTCATGTTTCCTAGTTCTATAATAATATTAGATCAATTTAATTTATCAAGATGTTATTTGTCTACTTCAGATTGAGAGAAAAATTTTGAAATTATTCCTCTATCTTCAGAGCTATTTTAACCCTTTACCATCATTGTGGTATTAATTTGTAATTTGGAAAATTTCCTCCTTCAGATATACATTCAAATATTCGCAAGCAAACCCATCGACAGAGATGGCTGAAGTTTTATTTTGTTAAACCTATAATTAGGGCTTGATCAATGATCTAATTTTCATAAATTGCTGAAAAAAGCAAAAGCATTATATTCTATAGAGAAGGTAAATAATATGTATGTTGAAGAAATATTACAGCATAAAGTAGCAGTCAATCAAAAACTTCATCGTTTAACACAAGCTGAAAGTAAACAGGAATACTCACAACAACAAGAAGGATTGAATATCTCTGATTTAGCAATAGCGTTAAGTCCATTCAGTTTTGTGTTAATTTGGGCATTTTTTTTGTTTATTTTCCACAAAATTCGCACTCATGCAGACAATAAAATAGCTTTTAGCATCAATGGATTACATCAAGTTCCTTGTAAAAATTGTCAATTTTTTTCTAACAACCATTATTTGAAATGTGCTGTAAAACCCGATATAGTTCTCACAGAAGCAGCTATAAATTGTTCTGAATACTGCCCTAAAAAAGCCAAATTACCCCGAAATAAATTATTTAGCTAACAAAATATAGCAATGCAAATAAATTACTAAAATCTATATAGGAATCCGGTTGGATTTCTGAATTTACCTTTCTGTCTGCTTACCATCTTGTAAAACATTTTGCAACATAGGTGCAAGTTCTTTATTTAACCGACCAGACCGGACAAATTCAGCATAAGTATCGGCTTCAATGGCTAGTAATTCTGATCGAAATTGTTCAGCACAGAAGTCTCTCAGATTGGGGTAATCATCTTGTAGTTTAGCAGTTTTTTCTTGTAAATCATTAATTTCACCTTTAATTAATGTCTCTTGGTAACGATAAAATTCTGGGTCAATTCCCGGACGTTGATCTGCTTGAAGATGTCGCAAAACTCTCTCTAAAGCTATGTTACGAGCAACTAATTCTAAGTATTGCTCACGTAAGCCAGAATCACCTAACAAATTTAATTTTTGTAATAAAGGTTTGATAGTTAATCCCTGTACCAGTAAGGTAAATAAAACCACACCAAAAACTGTAGCAATGATTTTGTCTCGTTCTGGTATAATTGTCGGTACACTTAAAGCCAAAGCAATAGAAACAGAACCACGTAAACCACCCCACCACAGAATAGTTTGCTCAGGTAAAGAAATTTCTGTTTTAGTGATGTTAGTGCTAACTAAGCTGAGAATGTAAAGAGCCAATCCTCGCATCACAATCATAGCTATCACTGTGATCAAGATGATTTGTATATTTTCGCCCAAACTAGCAAAACGAATTTGATCACCAATTAACAAAAAGACAATTGAATTGACAAAGAAAGCCAGAAATTCCCAAAATTCGGAAACAATAATCCGCGTCCGGGGATTCATGCCAATCCGAGAACCAAAGTTACCTAAAATCAAGCCTACAGTGACAACTCCAATTACTCCAGAACCGCCCAAGTCTTCAATAATTAAGTAAGTCCCGTAAGCGGAAACTAAAGTTAAAGATTGTTCCACCATTGGCAAATCGAAGCGTTGGGTCAGGTAGGAAATACCAAAACCAATTAAACTACCAACGGCTACACCAATACCGACTACTGTACAAAATTCAATTAAAATTGGTTGAAATCCCAATTCGGCATTTCCGAGAGGTAGAGCTACCAAAAAACCAAAAGCCACCACTGCCATGCCATCATTAAATAGGCTTTCCCCTTCCATGAGGGTAACAAGACGTTTACCTACTCCTAGTTCCCGAAATAATGCCGTTACAGAAACTGGATCAGTAGCAGATAGACTAGCACCAATTAATAAAGCTGTAGTTAGAGAAAGTCCAGCTAGTTGGTTAAGACCAATAGCTACACCTAGAATAGAAATTACTACCCCGAAGATTGCATATAAACAGATGGGTAAAAAATCCTTTTTTAGTTCTTTCCAGTGCAGATTCCAAGCCGCTTCAAATAACAGTGGTGGGAGGAAAATTAACAAAATCAAGCCAGGGGAAAGAGTGACAAGACGGACATTGGCGATCGCTAAACATAACCCAACAATTACTAATAGTAATGTGTAAGGTATTTGACGAAACCAACTAAATATTTGCGGTAATGTTGCTACACCTAATGATACTGAAAGCACCAAAAGAAACTGCTTGAGATTGTTGGCAATCAAATGTTCACCGATTTGTGATTCAATCATCATGAAAATTAGGGTAAAAAATCTGGTAAATTTCTCAACTCATTTTAATTTAACAATACTTATACCTAAGTAAGTCGGCTCGAAAAAACCAAGCAAGTACAAAAATGTAAAATCGCTGAAAGTCTCTTCCCTCTTCCCTCTTCCCTCTTCCCTCTTCCCTCTTGCCTTGCCATAACGACAATTTTCAACGCCTACCTACTTATTTATTCTGAACTTGATGATATTTTGCTATCAACTCCTTTACTTGAGCCGACACCAGTGGATGGGGATCTGTTTGCAAATGGGGGAGAATTTCTTGCAGCACTCGTTGGGAAACTACACTCAAGTAGGAAATTGTTGCCTCTCTAACAAAGCCTGTTGGATGGCGCAAATTTGCCAAAATTTCTGTAGTTGTGAGGCGAACATAAGCAGATTGAGCAAAATGAAAACAGCAAGCTAAACACCAATCAGAAAGCAAATTTCCCTGGGTAATGAGTTTACTGATACGCTGATTGATGGAAATATTTTCATATCGCCAAAACCCAGCATCCACAAGATACTTGAGCTTTTCTTGTTGTGGTCTTCGATCTAAAATATTCAGCAATAGAGTCTTACAAGGTAAATTTACAGTATGGTCTAAAATTTCTAACCCCCGCGCTAAATTGATCAAAGACTGAGATTGGAGATTAAAAGCTGCGGCCTGCATCTTTTCTGCTGGGTAAAGCAGTTTTAATAACAGCAATAACCGATCTCTGACATCCAATTCTAATTCTAGAAGTGAACGTTGTAGTAACTGAGCAATAGTTAATAATCGTTCATTTTCTTGATAATTTTCTAGTGACTCTAAATTTTGAAAGTCTATGTAAGCTGCATAAACCTCACCAAGAAGTCTTAATTCTTGCTCAATTAAAGCTTCCACCCGACTTTCATAAAATCGCTCTCCAACACTTATCTTTCCTGGTTGCTGGTTAATTTTCAGCAAGCTGCGGAGGATATAGTCTCTGGTAGTACCCCAAGATGTTTCTAAATGTAACCATAAAATTTCTATCGCTTCTACTGTACCGATTTGAGCAATGGTACGCCAAGCATACATTCGCACTACTTCTGGTTTATAAATATTTTTAGCTAGTTTCAATAACATGGGTATGGCTTCATTCTCCATGCTCACCAGACACTGCATGGCTGTAGTCCGAGTTGATTTGTAGTAGAGTGCAGCTAACAACGTTGGATAATATTCTTCCAAATGGGTAGCGGTAATCATTTCTAAGACAGCACAGCGTACCCGTAATGAGTCATCCTGCAATAAATTGGGGATGTGAACCCGCAAAGCCTGTAAATAGACGACTTCTCTCAGCGCCCTGACTCCGTCTACCCGTTCTCGTTCTTGTTTATGGGTTAACATCCGTCGCATGGTTTGCGTGGCTGCTGCTTGCTGCTGATGTGTTCCCTGACGTAACAGCAAAGCTGCTGCTGTAGCACGAATTAGTGAATGATGTAGTGGTTGTAGGTATTCTTCTAAGAGACTTAAATTAAGATTATCTTCCGCCAGCCAAACATAACGCATCGCCAGCGCAAACACTTCTGGATCAATAGTGGCTGGCGGCTGATCTAGTAAGCGACGAACTTCAGGCGCATACAGGGAATTTACACCTGACATGAGCATTAATTCTAAGCTTGATTTTTGCAAATCAGAAGGTAACTTCACTAACAAGGGCGCTAAAACTTGTCCCGCTCCTGGGAGATCGATTTGGGCTAAAAGTTCTAAGCAAGAGTGTTTATCGGTGCTAGTGCCTGTTTCTACTAAAGCTTTGACTATTCCCTGTTTGAAGGCACGGAGACCGACAGTAGTTGTACTTAATCCACCCCGTTCTGCACTCAAAACTAATACGTCAACATAGCGCGATCGCAATTCCCAGACGACTTTTAAACAGGTGGCTGCAACAATTACTGTTTCGCCAATTAATACCCACTTTTGCAGTGATTCCGGTACAAATTTATTACTGATATATACTGTGCCAAAAATGACAAATCCAGTTAAGCCGGAGGCGATCGCCTCGGCTGTACCACTTGATAACGCTTGCATCCGGCTGCGGATGCGTTCAGGAATAGGTTGATAAAGTGCCGGACCGCTACTAATTACGAAGGTATAGCGCAGCAGTTCATCACAAAATTTGAGACTGATTAAACCCCAGAAAAATCCCGGCTCTTCAATAGCTGGAAAGAGGTTCAAAACCGATATCGCTGCTGGTAATAAAAAGCCCACAGTCAATGGTAAAAGTGCGGCTGTGAAAAATACTCCCACTTTTTCAATCAAACGACTGGAAATAAACCACTGAGTAATTAATTCACATAAGCCGACAATGCCACCAAATATACCCAAAAAGCTGGCCAGTTGTTGTTCGCCTAAACTGGAATTGAGTTCGCGCAAATACTGAAAATCTATCAACAAGCCAATGACTTGCAATAGTGCAAAAAACGCGAACAATTGCCAAACATACCGTTTCAGTGGAGTCTCTAGGCGGCGATGTCGGGTAGCTTGTTCTTCCGTTAGCTGCCGTTGTGGCGTGTTGGGAAAAGCTGCGGGATATTTAAAAGTTAAATAAAATAAAATTCCTGATCCGCAAAAAACGACAACACAAGCGATCAGAATAACTGTATTCAGGGTGGCAAATTTTAGTAAAATTGGCAAACTAAAGCCACTAATGACATCGGCTACTAATATGCCACTACTCACTAATGGGTAAGTACGCTTAATCTCACGAATGTTGAATAGTTGATTAGCAACAATTGAGGTATTGAGGTCATTAACTACATAACAGGCATCTACCCAAAGCCGGAGCAGAAAGATAATAATTACTGCCAGGGTGGGAATATGTAAGCCCCAACGCAATAGTACCAGTAAGAATAAAGGTAAAATCATTCCCGGTGCGATCGCAACAATCACCGCACGGAAAGGGAAAACTTTTTGTAACCAAGAATATAAAACCACCAGTCCCGCACCTGTGGCTGCACTAGCGATATAAATCCAAGGTAGTTTGTCAGCACCATATTCATCTAAAAACAGGGCGACAGTGCTATCCTCAGCCCACCGTAATCCTATAGATACAATTGTGTAGAAGGCAAACATCATCCAAGTGCGTTCCACCTCCTCCGGTCGGAGATTTACCCACTTCAGTAGTCGTTTTAGAAAGCCTCTATCGCTAGTCAACCAGTAATTTTTCAATTCCATGCAGTTTTTTCTGGGGTGTGAAACAGGTGATCACAACACAACAGCTAAGTCATTAGGATAACAGTTACTGAATAGCAAAAGTCCCGAACAACTGAGTATTATCTTTCCCACTCAGGAGTCAGGACTATCATTTTTTGATAAATTTACGTTCAGGGGATTGGGGATTAGGGATTGGGGATTGGTAATTCTTTCCCAATTTTTCCTCTTCCTAAACCCTAAAACCTCAACCCTATTACTTCTTACTTCTTAGGTGAAATTAGCATCATCATATTTCGCCCTTCTTTTTTGGGCGCTTGCTGTACCTCACCAAATGGTTCTAAGTCTGTAGCCATCCGCTTTAGTAAAGTCTCTGCTAAGTCACTGTGCTGGATTTCTCGACCCCGGAACATCACCGTAGCTTTGACTTTATCACCATCTTTGAGGAAGCGTTCTGCTTGCTTGACCCGCACATTATAGTCATGCTCTTCAATCTTATAACGCATCTTCACTTCCTTCACGTCAGCTGTGTGCTGTTTCTTCCGGGCTTCCCGCGCTTTTTTCTCCTGCTCAAATTTATATTTCCCGTAGTCCATGATTCGACATACTGGTGGGTCAGCTTTGTCACTCAGTAGCACTAAGTCTAGCTCTTTTTCTTCTGCTAGTTGTAGTGCTTCCTGTGGTGGCATAATTCCCAGTTGGGCACCATCATTGTCAATGACCCGAATTTTCGGGAAGCGAATCCGTTCATTAATTTGGGGCAGATCGCGAGTTCTTTTTTTCTCAATCACAGGCATTATGATTTTTGGGAGCTCTTTAGTTAAGGATTTGGCTTGGTCTTAGTTTACTTAGTTTTGTTTGGTATGCCCCTAGAGGCAAAATACGGGAATGACTCAAAACTGAAAAATGAGTCTTTCTCTTTAAGGATAGCTAATCCATACAATAGTTGTTTAGTCTGTTGTATTTGCTATTTTACTAACTTTGATCAGATTTCCCTACAATAGTTAATCTAAATTACACAAACTTGGCTAAACTTAATTATTATTATAATTATACCTTAAATTAACTCTCTATTCCCATCAGCAATTACTAACATAGTAGAGTAGTTTTTCCCAGGAATTGAGTTGGAGGCGGATGTGTTAACTGGCTTGTCTTGGCAGCAGCGAGTGGGTAATCAAAGAGATTGGGTTTGGAGAGGTTGGCAAATCCGCTATACCTACATCCGTCCTGATCATAATTGCCAAAATGCACCACCTTTAATCTTACTACATGGCTTTGGTGCTTCCATTGGTCATTGGCGACATAATTTAGAAGTTTTAGGCAAATCTCATACAGTATATGCTTTAGATATGATTGGCTTTGGCGCTTCCGAAAAAGCCTCAGCTAATTACAGCGTTGCACTCTGGGTAGAGCAGGTTTATCAATTTTGGCAGGAATTTATCCGTCAACCAGTCATATTAGTAGGTAATTCCATAGGTTCTTTAATCAGCTTAGTTGCTGCTGCTGCCCATCCTGATATGGTACAGGGTATAGTGATGATGAGTTTGCCTGATCCTAACTTGGAACAAGAAGCTCTCCCCGCTTTTCTGCATCCAGTAGTTAGAGGAATTAAAAGTATTATCGCTTCGCCTCTACTCCTCAAACCTCTTTTTAAACTGGTACGGAAACCAAGTGTCTTACGAAGCTGGGTTAGTCTTGCTTATGCTAACCCCAACGCTATCACCGAAGAACTCATAGATATTTTAGCCGGACCTCCCCAAGACAGAGGTTCTACCCGTGCTTTTATTGCCCTCTTCAAAGCTTCAATTGGTACAGATTTTAGTCCTAGTGTCAAGAAAATATTGCCAAACTTAACAATTCCCATGTTGTTAATTTGGGGACAAAAAGATCGATTTGTTCCCCCAGTCCTGGCCAGTGAATTTGCCCGGTATAACGAGAAATTAGAAATCCTCTATCTCGAAGACGTGGGTCACTGTCCCCATGATGAATGTCCAGAACTCTTAAACCAGGTAATTTTAGATTGGATACAGGGAAACAGGTGACTTGTGACTGGGAAGAATACCCAATTACCCATTACCCATTACCCAATTACCCATTACCCATTACCCAACCGTAACTTGATTAGTATCAACAGATGTAGCGCCAGGTACAGAACCAGCCACAGAAATCATCTTGTTGAGAATATTCTGAGTGGAAACTCTGCCTTTTAATACCACAGTGCTACCTGTTTGAGCAACCCAGAGGGTATCAACATCATCAAGTTGGGGATCTTGATCAAATGCCAATGTTACTCGTTTGGCTAAACCGCTTTGGTCATATTCTCCGTTTAATCCCAGACGTTCTGGAGGGATTGTTTGAGTAGCGGTAGCCCCTGCTTGTTGTGCTACTTGAGGAGTTGGATTTACTTGTGCATTTTCTGGTTTTTCCAGTCCAAACAGTCTTTTTAACCAACTCATAAACAATTTTCTCCTATTCTAAATATCTCTGAAATTAGTATAAAGGCTGGAAAAAAAATTAACATCTATCTCTGAAAAGAGATGTAGTCACATATTCCTACTTTACGCAAGTGTCACACCAAAAATCTGTTGTAGGGTGCGTCAGATATCAACAATCTGTTTATTTGCGGGATTTATGCAGTCGGATGCACCCTACAAATGTTCCAGTTGCGTAAGTCCTGTTCTTTTTTGCAACAGTCACAAATGTAATTAAATCCATTTATCACAAGATATTTCTACTTAAGTAAAATCACGGTTTTCTCTATCAATGAATTATATTATGTTCATAAATGTATTTAAAAAAAGTTTCATCAGAAATAGTAGGGATTTAGCATTGCTCATTGGTGTCAACTTAACGTAAAACCCTTAATAAATAAGGAGGAGGAAAAGAGCGATAGCGCGGAATGCACTGCTATAGGCGATGGTATTCCACCCACCAAAGGTGATCGCTACGGAGGGCTTCGCTATCGCTAGATTTAAGAGTGATGTGCCTAGCTCACCGTAGGAATCACATTTGAAGCGAAAAAGAGGATAATAAAATCATAAAAAATACTCACAGAGTCTAAAATTATGACTCAAACAAGAAAAAGAAAAAATGGGAATCCAGATTTACGTTGTAAGCAGCAAACACTATCACCATCACTACCACAAATAGAAGAAGAATTAACAAAATATCTACAACCAAGTCTATTTACACCATTAAAATATTTACCAGGAAACAATGATAAACCGATGAGAGATAGATTGCTAAACTTACCAGTAATGGTAGCACTAATTCTCAGTTTAGTTTATCGGCAAATAGCTGGATTAGCAGAAGCAGTAAGAGTATTAAAAGAAGAAGGATTATTATGGGTAGAACCAATAGAAGTTAGTAAACAAGCAGTATCAAAAAGATTAATGAATATGCCGGCGGAGATTTTTGTACAATTGTTAAATCAAGTTGTAGAAAAAATTGCCAAGACTGAATCAAAAATAGTTTTAGAAAAGAAATTTGTAGAAAAAATTGCCAAGACTGAATCAAAAATAGTTTTAGAAAAGAAATGGGAGCAGATACAAAAAAAATTAACACCATATGGATAGCAGATGGTTCAAGCCTAGAGCAGCTAAGAAAAAGATTAAAAATCAGCGAAGATAATTCATCAAAATTAGGTGGAAAAATCATGATGATTGTCGAAGCTTTTACTTTAATTTTTTACGCAGTGCTAAATCAATTAGTTTCAGACGTAGCAGTTGCTTTAGGTCAGCCAAAAGAAAAAATATCAGTAGAAATGGTTTTTAGAAGTCTATATTATGTAGCTAAATCCGTAGAAAGGGGTGAAAATCCCGATATCGTCACCTCTAAAGTCCAACGAGCCAAATTATTTGGTTTAGTCAAAGCTATCAGGAAATGACATCGAGAAACACAACAAATCAGAGAGCAAATTTGGGAGGCTGTACCGTTAAGTTGACACCAATGAGCATTGCTAAACACCTACGAAATAAATAGTTTTCATTCAATACATATTTAATATTTATTGTCAATATGAATAGTTAACCGCTGGTATGTCAAAATAAAAATGACTGACTATCACAAAGTAAGCGACTCACTCAAACAGCTAGATAAAGGATTGATCTGAGAAATGGCAGAAGAAAACAATCAACAACCAGCAGAAACCGAAAAACCTGCTGCTAAACCTGCGGCTAAAAAGGAAAAACCCCCTGCTGTGGAAGATAAGCCGTTTGAAGAGTTTATGCAGCAATATTACTTACCAGCTTTGCAAAAGGCGATCGCTCAAGAAGGAGTTCCCGATGTAGAATTGAATTTTGCCAAACAGAAATATACTATTACTGGTTTTAACTCAACTGAAGAATGTTGGCAAATTATCGGCAGCTGGCAAAATGGACAGAGACAGTTTAACGTCTATTTCCCCGATGCAGACATTCAAGGTAAAAAGGGATTCTCCTGTAACGAAGGTAAAAAACCCAGCACCCTAGAATCATTCCTGATTGATGAGCGCAAAATTACCCTTGATTTATTGGTATCTCGCCTAGTTTACCGTTTAAACGGCCAAAAATGGCTAGGTAGAAATTAATTATTGGTGATTTGGTAGTTGTCAAGAGTTATTTACAATTCGTTAAAATGGTAGGTAACGGCTCCAGTGATGGGGTCGTTGTCTATTCTTACATAACCGGATTTCATCATTTCTTTTAGCACCTTTTCCACTTCTGCAAAACCAGCACCAGTAGCCTTCACGCCTTGAGTTACAGTCAAACTACCACCCTTGCTTTCTGCGGCTTCTAGCAATTGAACCATTAATTGGTTGCCAGCAGGACGGTAAACACGGGAATTGACAACTGGTTGATTGAGAGGTAAGCCCAGAGGTGATAAACCTGCTTTTAGGCGGAGATTTTGTTCATATTCGTCCACCATACCCGGAATGAGCATTAAATCAACAAACTGCCCTATGTAAAATAACCCGAAAGTACAAAACCATAATAAACCAGTTCCTATTTTGCCATTGTATAAGCGGTGTAAGCCGCCAACGCCCAAAAAACCCGCAGCACACAGGATGTAAGAAGCAACAAGACGGTCTTTATTCGGATTGTTTTGTGTATTCATATTTTATTCTCACCTTTTGTGTTATCTAGTTATTTTTTTAATTTAAGCCAATTAATACTCATATTAATTTAACGAGCAAGGTCAAGACTGGCATCAGTAATCCTAGCTAAATACCAATTTTCAACTCGTGATTTCGCAGTCACTCCAGATTTGTTGCAACTCTTAATGTTTTTTTTGCCTTTTTTTGCCTTTTTCCCGCCAACACCTTGGTACACTGGATTTTACAAGACCTCGCGGTAAGCGTAAAACTCAGTGGCTTTAGTCCTGAGATATAAGGGACACGAGGGATTTTAATCCCCGTGGCATTTGTGCTAAAATTGGGTTGTGAGTAAGAATAACTGTCTACGTGTTGAAGCATCCTAGTACGGAGAAATCCCGGCTCTTGTGAAACAACGGTTAGGTTCTAAGTCCTGACGACAGTATGACTTGAAAGAGCAATTAATGGCAGGTTGCGGAGCGTACCGCGAATTGGCTTAGTGATGGACTCTGAAAGCTTTGAAATTAGTGAAAGTAAGCGCAATTTCGACACCTTAATCGGTAGTTGCTTTGAGCGTCTAGGCGACGTTTGACGGTCGCAGCGAGGGTTTTACTCTGTCCGCAGAATCTCAGTGTCTTTAGACCTGAGAGTGTCAAACAAATGTAATTATTGTCCTTAGCTGCACCTTGTGAGAGCATAAACTTTGGCTGTCTGGTGTACTCAAAATTAAGAAAAACATTTATGGCAATCAAGAGATGGTAGATTCCTTAAAAAAACCAGGCTTTGAAGAAATGCGTCCTGGGGTTAAAGTCCCCTCCAGGGAAACCCTCTTAACACCCCGGTTTTACACAACAGATTTTGATGAAATGGCGCAGATGGATATCTCCGTCAACGAAGACGAGTTAATGGCCATCCTCGAAGAATTTCGGGTAGACTACAACCGCCATCACTTTGTTCGGGATGCTCAGTTTGAACAATCCTGGGACTCTATTGATGGGGAAACTCGCCAGTTGTTCATTGAATTTCTCGAACGTTCTTGTACAGCGGAGTTTTCCGGCTTTTTGCTGTACAAAGAACTCGGCCGCCGCTTAAAGGATAAAAGCCCTGTATTAGCAGAATGCTTTAACCTCATGTCACGGGACGAAGCGCGTCATGCTGGATTTTTAAACAAGGCAATGTCAGACTTTAATCTATCCCTAGATTTAGGGTTTTTGACTAAGAGCCGTAGTTATACCTTCTTTAAGCCTAAATTCATTTTCTACGCGACCTATCTCTCTGAAAAGATTGGTTATTGGCGTTATATCACCATCTATCGTCATTTAGAATCCCATCCTGAAGATCGGATTTATCCAATTTTCAACTTTTTTGAAAATTGGTGTCAGGATGAAAACCGCCACGGTGACTTCTTTGATGCCATCATGAGAGCGCAGCCTCAAATGCTAAATGACTGGAGAGCTAAACTATGGAGTCGGTTCTTCTTGTTGTCAGTGTTTGCAACAATGTATCTCAACGACATCCAGCGTAAGGATTTCTACGCTTCCCTGGGTTTGGATGCGAGAGAATATGACATTCACGTGATTAAGAAAACCAACGAAACCGCAGGTCGAGTTTTCCCACTGATGTTAGATGTTGATAACCCAGAGTTTTATCGACGTTTGGATATTTGTGTCAAAAATAACGAAAAATTGACCGCAATTGCCAACTCTAATACACCCAAATTCCTGCAATTATTCCAAAAAGCGCCAATTTATGTTTCTCATGGTTGGCAATTATTAAACCTGTACTTGATGAAGCCCATTGATGCAGTTGCTGCTCATGGTCAAGCTAGGTAATTTCATCTAATTTTCTAAAAGTTGCGGTGGTTCTGTTGTGTACAGAGCCACTTTTTTTATTTGCTTCAGTATATTTAAGAACCAGAAGGGAGCAAGCCTACAAAAATCAGCGTCAGCAATTGTATATTAACTAAAGATTTAGGTGTAATCCCGATGTTTAAAGATTTTACTAGGAAACTACCACTTATACTAACTTTTTGCTTATTTAATAGCTTATTACCCGCTGCCGCTACTGATGTTTGTTCCACTGAAAATGGTCAAGGAGGCTTTAAAATAGCTCAACGCTATAACCAGGACGGGGATAGAGAAAGTAATGGCCGTGCTGGAAGAGATGGCCGCAGTGGACAGAACCAGACTATTTCTGCTGGTTCACCAGTTAATCTTGACCTATCAGGTACGAATGGAGAAGATGGGGAAGATGGGGAAAATGCTTCTCGTCCCAGATGTGGTAGAGATTTCAGTAAAAATGCCAACAAAAATATTAATGCTCCTGATGGTGGTAATGGTGGTAATGGTGGTGTTGGTGGTAAAGGTGGAGATGGGGGAAATGGCGGTTCTCTCACAGTTTATTACACCAATTTAGCAGATTTAAAGACAATTTTTGTCCGTGCAGTTGGGGGAGAAAGTGGCCGGGGTGGACGTGGTGGCCAAGGAACAGCGGGTTGTAACTGTCATCGTCGCAGTTGGGAAGAAAAAACCTGTACAGGAACTCCTGGTAGTCCTAATTATAAGTGTACTAATACAGTTTATCGGTGTTATAACGGCAGGAATGGAAATAATGGAAGTAATGGACCGGATGGTAAACGCGGAAGCTTAGGGACTTTAAGTATTATTAATAGTCAAGAACCATTGGTGAATGATACACCAACTCGAAAAGTAGCAATTTCTCAACTAGGAAGTGAACAATTAACACTTTCTAAAAATAAATGGCTACAGCGTCAAGGTGCAGTTTCTTTACTAGCTGCTGGTTCTATTATTGCTGATGAATATCGAGAGTTTGAGCGGCGTTTAGAAGGAACTTTGAAATTAATTTGGCAAGAAAAACAGCCCATTGCTAACTTTGCTAATCAGACTGTAATACTGAGTTTAAATAATAATCAACAAATAGAAATTGCCTTTCCTGAAGATATGTGGGTTGATAGTAGTGCCAAAGTTGAGGATAAAGTGACAGAGTTTACTGTTAATTATGTAATTCCTCAACAAGAAGTCACTAAGTTAGCAGTTTCCGAGTTTGCCGATGCGGGACAAAACCTCAACTTAAAATTAGTTGATTTAGCAGGAAAGTCTGATTTAATCAACACTCAATTTAAAATAAAATATCGGGCAAGAGATAAGTTTTCTGGTAGTTCCGACTATCAAACTTTTTATGAGGGGGATATTCCTGTTACATTAATAACTCGTGAATATAACCGTTTTACTCTGGCTTTGGGTAAGCTAAAAATGCCTAGTGATGCTGTTAGTTCTGGAACAAATGTGGAAATTGAAGTAGTAGCAATTCGTTCTTTAGGTGAACGTTCTGCTCAACAAAATCTGAGATGGCAAGGTACAATTCGCAAGAGTAAATAATTGGTCTACTAACTTTTGTTTCTATGACTACTTTAAGCGTAATCATTCTTGCAGGTGGTAAAAGTTCCCGGATGGGTGAGGATAAAGCCTTAATTCCCATTCAGGGAATACCCTTATTACAAACAGTCTATAATGTTGCTAAAAGTTGTACTAATAGCATATATATAGTTACACCTTGGCCAGAAAGATATCAATATTTGCAGTTACCTGGATGTGAATTTATCGCAGAAGTTCCCAATAACACACAAAGACCATTAGTAGGTTTTGCCCAAGGACTAGAGAAAATAAAAACAGAATGGGTATTATTGTTAGCTTGTGACTTACCAAACTTGCAAGTTAAAGTGTTACAAAATTGGGTAAATAAACTGGATAATATAGAAGGAGAAAATATTGCTTGTTTGGTAAAACATACTAAAGGTTGGGAACCTCTTTGTGGTTTTTATCGCAGTCTTTGTTTACCGCTACTTTTAGATTTTATCAATCAAGGAGGACTTTCCTTTCAAGAGTGGCTGAAATTATATCCAGTTGCACTTTTACCTTTATCAGAACCAAATATGTTATTTAATTGTAATACTCCAGAAGATTTATCTTCACAACTAAAATCTCCAAATTCTAAGATAAGTTGAGGATTTAAGTAGGTAGGCGTTGAAATTTATCGGTTTTTCCCCAGTAGGGGCGAAGCATTCGGTCGATAATTTATCGGTTTTTCCCCAGTTTATTTTCCGAATGCTTCGCCCTTACACCGAATGCTTCGCCCCTACGACTCCTGGAATATTAGCTGAAATCGCGCAACATTTTTTTCAGTTCGAGATTGTGCATCTCTTCTTGTCCAATCATGCCACGGGCGAATTCTTCTAGATAGATACTGGCATCAGTAACTGTTTCTAGAAGATTTTTGTACATATCTAGGGCGTTCTTTTCGTGGGATAAACTTTCCTCTAAGATATTTTTGACCGTGTGTTTGAAACTTTCTTCCATTGAGGCAATTCTCAGAGTAGGATGTCCTTCTAAACCGGTGAGAATTTCCCCTACTTGTTGGGCATGAAGTAGGGATTCACTGGCTTGAGCTTTAAAAAACGCAACAATTGGAATGCGGTTAGGTCCTGTTACCATCAATGAATAATGGGTGTAGCGGACTACCCCAGCTAGTTCAAACTCCATGATGGCATTGAGGATATCAATTGTTTTTTGTTGGTCAAGTTCTCGCATTAGTTTTTAAGATGAGCAAAATTACGGTTGGAAAGGATTTTAGTGAGGAGTTATACACTTTTTATGTGTCGTAAATCTAGATGATTGGGAATGATTAATCTTTCACTATTTCCTCTCTTTCTACTTATTTTAAGCTGTTTGTTGTTTATATCCAATGGTGTGGAAATCTTAATTTTGTGCTTTAGTGCTAGTTTGAGAAAGGATTTTTTGGGTATTTTCCTCTACAGTTTTCAGTAGCTTATTGACATCATCAGGCGTTTTCATTGCTTGTGCGGGTGGAATAGCAGTAGGTCAAACTTTTAATAGCTCTGCTCAAGCTGTATCTATGGCTTTTTGCACTTCTGGCTTTACCTGAACCATCTTTGTAGAAATACCCACTTCTGGCTTTACCTGAACCATCTTTGTAGAAATACCTGTATATAGTTCCAGGACTTACGCAACTGGCACATTGGTAGGGTGCGTCAGACTGCATAAATCCTGCAAATAAACAGATTGTTGATATCTGACGCACCCTACAACAGATTTTTGGTGTGACACGCAGCTTTAGTCCTAAGTTCGTTGGGGTAAACCACAAAGCCATAGAAACTTTGTACCTCACGAGCATGGGAACTGCTATATATATTCAAATATCTGGAGTTTGAATCTGATGACAGAATATTTTAATTTTGAGGCAGATTTTGTTGACGCTCTTCGGTGTATACCAATGCAGGTACGTTGCAAGTTAGATACCTGTGGTATTAAGTTGAAATTGTCTGATTGGCATCAGATGACCATATTACAACGCACCACTTTAGTGGAATTACCCTGCTCAACAGCAACAGAAATTCAATTTTACCAAGAGCATTTACAAAAATTAATTTTAGAACTTACAGGCAAACCAGCTACTAAATTACCAATTGAACCTCACCCCCCGTGGATGGATTCTGCTACTGTACCACCTAGCCTTCAGGAAAAAGCACAAGAAATAGGTGTCACTATCACGTTACAAAATTGGGAAAAGTTAACTCCATTACGACGGTTTGCGCTGCTTAAACTTAGTCGTCCTGGACATGAAAACAAAAATTTTCCTACCGTCATGGCAGAGTTTAATCTGATTTAGGTAGTAAAGATGTTTTGCTGTCAAGACATTTCGCCATTACGTCTCTACAGTAGTCAAACCACCATGAATTAACATCCGTCCCTATATTATTTGTGAATTTGGCATTTTGTATTTTGAATTGGAGCAAAGCATCGGTTAGTGAAGCTATAGTGTATTTATCAATGGTGCTGCCGTTCATAAGGCTAAAATTAAGTCTACTACCTAAACATTTGATAACGTAGCTTGGCGTAAGCCATAGAATTTCTTTAGACACACTCACTAACTCGATGACAGGCAAAAACGCAAGACATAAAGCATTTCTGCGGCTAGTGTCTAGTAATGAAGTAGCTTCCAGGTCAGAATCTCGCTACTCACTGCTTCCCAATCAAGAAATGGTCATTGGACGCGACCCCATCTGCCAAGTTGTCTTGGATGCCATGATGTACAGGATGGTGTCTCGTCGTCATGCAGTGGTTCGTCCTCTCTCGTTATCACCAGATAGCAGATTCAGCTGGGTAATTTGTGATTTAAACAGTGCCAATGGCACTTTTTTAAATGGTCAACTTTTGCAAGGTTCTCAGGAATTGCACCAAGGTGATCACATTTCTCTGGGTGCTGATGGTCCGCAATTTATTTTTGAGTACGAATTTGTCCCTCAACCGACCGTGATGACAGCCAGTCAAGGTACAGTGATAGCCTCTACCAAAAATGGGCAACTGCAATCACAGCATGACTCGGTTAGTTTCACACAGCTATTTCCAATTATTTCTACTGGCAAAGATCTAACTCGCAAAGCTTATCTTGTACCAGGAATATTAACAGTTATCTTCGTAGTGTTGATGTTCGGTACTGTAGGCCATCCCCAAGCAAATCAAGTCATTGTCGGGTCTTATATCGCCTCTGCTGCTTACTACTTTGTTTACCAACTTTGCGGTAAGCAGAAGCCCTGGTGGGTACTCATCGCTATGGCATTGAGTACCATGCTAATTTTGCTCAGTCCTTTATTAGATTTTTTTATCTTTGTCTTTCGCGTGATTTTGCCTGGTAGTTTACCCTCATCTCAAGATTCGATTACCTTTACAGAATTACTTGTGCGGATGTTTTTCGGCGCTGGATTAATGGAGGAATTACTCAAGGCATTACCAGTATTAGCTGCTTATGTTGTGGCTAACTCTTTGTCCTCACCTTGGCGAGAACGAATAGGAGTTTGGGAACCACTAGATGGTATTCTCCTGGGAACTGCTTCCGCTGTAGGTTTCACTTTGCTGGAAACTCTTGGTCAATATGTGCCTGTAATTACGCAAAATGTTACCCAACAATCTGGGTTAGGTGCTGGACAACTGGTGGGTTTGCAGCTACTAATTCCCCGCATTTTAGGTTCTGTCGCTGGACACATGGCTTACAGCGGCTATTTGGGTTATTTTATCGGGTTAGCTGTCCTCAAGCCGCTGATGGGTTGGCAAATTCTCGCTGTTGGTTATCTAAGTGCCTCCGCCCTCCATGCTTTATGGAATGCTACAGGTTCTATTAATGCTCTGCTATTGGTGGTTGTGGGTGTTTTATCTTATGCCTTTTTGATGGCGGCAATTCTCAAAGCACGGGTTTTATCACCAACTCGATCCCAAAATTTCGCTACTCGCTTTCTCGAACCCAAATAAATCAGTTAATCAGTTATCAGTTATCAGTTATCACTGTGTACTGATCACTGTTTACTGATTACTGTCTACTTTTATCCATTCTTGTTAAAAGTTTTCTATGTCTCAGGATAGATGACTCAATTATTGCAATCAGTCTATATGTAGTTTATGGTGGGGCGAATATGAGTAGAAAATGAAAATTCAGCAAAAGGCTTTGAGACACAGAAGAACCGCGTCACAATCGAAAATAATTACTGTCTGCATTTAATCATCGCCTATTCTTGGGTCAGAAATTTAAGATTCCTCTTTTAAGCTAGAGAGTTCTTTGAAGGCATAATTAGCGATCGCTAAACTGATTTTTGCCTGTTCTATTTCTGATAAATCTGTCCACTCTCGATTTTCCAAATTGCTGATGATAGATGCCAAGTTTTGTGGTTCGTTACTTCGCATGGAGTATGCAAAAGGACGGGCTAGAACTAGTAAATCGTCTGTTCCCCAATTTGGCAGTAAGGCTTGAACACATTCTACTAGTTTCTCACTGGCAGACTGTTCTAAACTGATAATTTCTGATGCTTTTTGAGCGATCGCATTCAGCCAATTTGCAGGAACAGAGGCAGCAAACGCATTGTGTATCGCTACTTTTATACTTTTAGATGGCTGTTCATCATGGTCAGTTTTAGAATGGTAAACTTGAGACCAAATTTCGTCTAGATTGTGATAAAAATCTTGCGATCGTCTAGTCAGGTCTTCTGCTAGTAAATCCTCACATTCAAACTGCTGCTCTAGTTCATTAAAATAAGCTTCTGATTCCTGATCAACCAAATTCCATGGATAAGTCGCATCTTCAGGCTTTAGTAGTGCTTCTAATAGCTCTAAATCGACGATCAATGGTAAAAGTTGGCAAGTATCTAACTCATTAATTTTATTAATCATGTTTCACCTCACAATTAATTAGCATTCATTGATTAACCTTGTTGACAGCTACAACTGGCAGATTCAAATTTCCGTAAAAAACAATTTCTTAGTCATTAGTTATTAGTCATTAGTCATTACTGGTTGTTAGGTAAGATTGTTCTTCCCAATCCCCAATCCCCAATTCCCAATCCCCAATCACCTATCATCTAATGGATCTTCAATTACGAACTCCCAGGTTTCACCCTTAGCACTACCAAACTTTAATTTCATTCCTGATGTCAGAGGTACTTCTTCGCGGAGAATTTGTTGCCAACCATTTTGACTCAAACACCAGGTTGTACCGTAGGTAGAAAAATCTTGCAGATAATAAGTGGGAACTGATTGAGAACCAGTGAGAATATTCCGGCAGAGGATTTCGGCATGGCGTTTGGAAACATAAACTTCCGGGATGACAATATCATTGTCTTTTGTGCGACCAATACGAGTGACACCAGAACGCAGTAACCAAGTTTTACCTTCTGGTGAAAGTGATCGCAAAGCCGCCGTGAGTGAGGGAGCAGTGATACCAGAGATAGCTGTATCTGGTAGTTCCGTAATTCCTTCATCAACGGTTTTAATTAAATCACCATGAAAATCTGGATGCAGGTAGAGAACTGGTAATGTCCAAGCTGGTTGATTGAACTTATATATTGTTAACAGTTCTTGCCTAGCTACTGCCACTGCTTCATCAATAGGTTTACGCGATCGCAATGCTTCAGCAAAAGCTTGAATAAAACTGTGACTTTCTTGGTCAGCAATTTCATCCCGCATTGCTAATACCGCCGGTACACCATGACGGATGAGGACTTCTGCTAAACTACTTGCAGGTATAGCCTGTTGATTCATAGCTGCTGGTTGCGCTCCCCAACAGGCATTAAACACCCCTAATTTTACACCTGTCCGGGTTAATACCTGGGCTAATTCTATACCATTGAGGGTCATATTTGAACCCAAAAATAATAAACCACCATCGGGATCTGGCAGACCATGACCAGCGTAAAAGAACACATTGTAGGCCTTGGTTTCTAACTCTTGAATTAACTGTTGTGGAGTGGGTTGCAAGAGTGTTTTCACCATACAGGCTGATACAGAATTTTTCCCAGATGGACTGCATTCTGACAAAATTTTTTCCAGAATAGCAGCTTCTTTTTCTAATTCTAGGTTGTCATCATGCCCCAAAACTAACAAGACGTTTAAAGCTGGGTCTGTTCGCAAATTTGGCAGGGGTTCAACTTCACTGATAGTGCGACTAAATAAAATATCTTGGGAAAGAGATATTGCCGATTGGCCGGGTTCGCGCTGCATAATTTCCCAAGGTAGAGCGATTAGATCAGGATCACGAATTTCCAATCGCAACCGCAATCGTTTATTCTGACCCATAGCCATACCGCGACTACGTTCCAGACTACCAATAATTGCGCCATCGAATACCCAACGCCATAAATTTATGCCCAGATATTGCATCAAACGACTACTGTAGGGACTTGTAGTTTGACCGACCAGGGCTGAACTCAAATCAATTGGTAATGTATTTTCTCCTGGTGATGTCGAAATTGAACCAATATCCAGGGGAATATGACCAGCAAACATTTGCTGCCATTCTTGCCAAATTTGACTAAGTTCAGGAAAAAAAACACAATCACGCAAAACATAACCACTGGGATAGGGAGCTTTAACCACCCAAATGGCGAAGTTATCAGTGCCAGTATTTACCAGACGAGCGATCGCCACATTTAGGCAGGACATGGATTCAGGAAACTAAACTCTAAAAACCAACAAACAAATAAACTTTGTCTAGGAAGTGAATTCTTATTTTGTTCATCACCTGAATTATCATATCCCATTATGGTGATGAGAATCACTGAGGCTCTGCTGGTGAACTCACTGGTGGTGTTGGTAAATCTGGTTGGTTTTCTTCACTTTGCGGTGTTGGTTTTGTTGTTGTTTGTGGGCTAACAAATGGAGTTAGCGGCTCAATAGTTTTCTTTTCTGGCTCTCGCTGTATTTTGATCCACAATCCCAGTGAAGCAGCAGCTAAAAGCACCACTAAAAGAATTAGCAACTGTAGCGGTATTTTTGCAGCACGAGCCGACTTAGTTTCTGGAATGACTTGAGTTTGCTGGTGGGAATTGTTTAAAGTTGTTGCATTTGTTGTTCTGGGTGTCAAATCTACAGTTTTGCTGGCTGAAATGGTAGGAATTTCTGCTTTGAGGATGATATCTGGTTCCAAGTAGTTGACTTGATAATGTACTAAAGCGATCGTGACGTTATCATGTCCATTTTTCGTATTAGCGATTTCTATGAGTCGAGAGGCAACATTTTCTATATTTGTCTCGCCAGTGAGAATTGGTAAAATTTCCGTTTCCCAACAATCTTCTATTCGATCAAAATCACTCAACCCATCGGAAGTCAGCAAGAAGACAGCATCTTCGTCAATAATAAATCGTTGGGAAGTAGGATGCAATGAGGCACTCTTGCTCATACCTAATGCTTGGACTAAAGATCCAGAACCACTATGTTGTAATGCTTCCCGATAAACTGCATAGCCCAATCGTACCTCACGAGAAGCTACATCATCATCCAGGGTAACTTGATAACAACCGTGGCGCGTAATCCAATAGGCACGACTATCACCAATATGGGTAATGTACATTTCATGGGCAATAGGCAAGGCCATGACTAAAGTAGTTCCCATCCGTTGCCGCCCTTGGCGTTGTTCAGTGTCGTTGCGTTGGCTGATTTTATCGTTGACAATTGCTACGGACTGTTCTAAATCACCCAGCAGTATTAAGGGATCTATGTTTTCATAAGGAACTGAGGTGAGTTGGATCACCTGTTGTTGAATGGTTTCAATGGCCAAATTTGATGCTATGTTGCCTCCCTCATGTCCACCAATGCCATCACAAACAATGGCTAAGGCGTTTTGCTGGGGAGGTTTGCTCACCAGAACACCGCTAGGTGGATAACAGGCATCTTCGTTACGTTGACGACTCGGACCTGTATCTGTTTGGGTGATAATTTTAATGGTGGTGCTTTGGGTTGGAGAATTTCGCCCAGAAGAGGCTGTCCCCAATCCTGCCAGGGCTTGATCTAAAACCGTAATTAATTGTTCTGATGAGTTGATTTCACCCTCAATGAGAGCGTCGCTAATTTGCTTGAGGAATTCAGCTATGGCTGGCTTGGTATTTTTCAGGAGTTGTTGCCAAAATTCTCCTAGTTCGGACAATTTTGGGGCTGTTGGGGAATCAAAACGCAGTTCTAGTAATCTTACTAAAGCCCCTTCTACTCGGATTAAATGGGGATCTAATAAGCTAGAACCTACTCCTTCCGTTGAAAAAGGTTGCCACAAATGAGCTATCTGCCAAAGCCAATTTATTTGCCGCATTGATGAGGCATCACCCCAAGCTGTAGTTAACTCGCTGCACAGATTTACCTGAGTCTCTGTACTATTAGCTAACAAAGGCGGTTTCTCTAGGAGTAATATTCCCGACTGAGATTGTTTCTCATTGAGATAGACTATCCCATATACTTGTGGTATGTGCAAGCGATAAGGAATTAGTTTTAGATACGCTTTTATTTTCTCTAAATTATCTAATTCAGGTATCTGGGGTAGTAAACCAGGTTTAAGATCAACAATAATTGATTGACCAATGATTAAATAGCGATCGGCTAAAATTTCTCCAGGACTACCCAGACTCAAGCTATCTCCCACTGCCCGCAGGTAACGCTTGGGTAAGGGTGTGGAGCATCGCTGACAAAACTTGTGGGTCAAGGGGTTGGCAGCTTGACAATATTCATTTGGGCAGTAAAGCGTTGCCGCATCATTTTCCATATTTGTCGCACCGATCAGCGATTGGCAATTTATTCAACAGCAGGGGTAGTTTTTATTGAGTCCACTGATGTTTTTGTACTCAACATCATTGGGGATTGGGGATTGGGGATTGGGGATTGGGGATTGGGGATTGGGGATTGGGGATTGGTGACTAGGTAGAAAGTTATTCTCCTCTGCTCACCTGCTCACCTACTCACCTGCTCCCCTACCTCTAATTTGTTGGTGAGTCATGGAGTTATAAATTTTGTAACTCATCAACAATAACTCTTAAATTCATTGATTTGCGTTAGCTGCAACTTGGGGTAGTCCCATACTGTAGTTGGTAACGCGGCTAGAGAGATTGTAGCTAATTTCACCTTTTTGTAGAAGCGATCGCAGAAAATGCTCTAGGTCTGACCCAATCCGACGCAGGTTATAATCTGTTAGGTCTACACCACTGGAAGCTTCTACTAGTTCATCAAACTTACGATAAACTTTTTGTAGCGTGTCTTCATTCCAGATAAATTCATTGTCTGGGTCAACATCTAAGGTCAAGACATGATTGCTAGGAACTAGTTCATCTTTGTCCATTTCCGCCGCAAAAATGCGAATATGACGGGTTGTAGACTTGAGCAGCATCAGGTTATCCATAAAAGGAAAAAGGTCTAAGATTTCGGTTAATTACACTGCAATCATTTTAACTGCTATGTCTGAGCTTAACTGTCTTAATTTACAAGCTTTGAGCGTAGTTGTATTTTCCCAGCCAGCCTAGTACCGCTTCGCGGAAGTCAAAAGTCAAAAGTCAAAAGTCAAAAATATTCGGTCGTCAGCTTTTTAGCGATTGAGAATGGTTGATTTATTTACGCCGTGCTGTACTAGAGGGTTTTGCTTTTTCATATTTCTTTACATAAGTCAGGAGGCAAGATTGAGAATTTGATCACAAAAGTCAGCAGACAGAGGGCTGTATTGCTGCTGCAACCAGCTATTGATGTGGAGATAATTCAGTAGAGCTAGTACCATTTAAAACTAGCAATCCTGTTTTGTCCAATTTTAGGCTAAAATACTCTAGTTTAGTATGTATGTGATTCTCCACAATTAAATTTTTACAGTTTCTAAATTTACTGACTTACCACTTATAAATTTTTTGATAAAAAAGCACACCTTTAGTAATTTCACTTAAATTGCCTACAATGATATCTAGCTTGGATCAATGGAAAAATAGCAGTAAATTTATTTAAGTAAAATCACTTTGTTTATCGTAGTCTGCTGAACACTTGTTGACGTTTAGATAAAGTTGATGTAAAAACTTTTAAAAAGGTTTGACAAGTTCTTACAGAAACTTTATTGTATGGAATCTTAAAAACTGAATAATAGTGTATGACTTAGATATGCCATAACTACCACAGGAACATCAAAAGCTAGACAGTAAAAGTCAAGTTGGAATAAAAATAGGGGGGAGTGAGAAATGGAATGCAAATTGGATGGAGAAATAATCTTACATTCAGGCACTTCTTTGTATTTAAAAGAAATATGAAGAATTTTTTTTCTGGATATTTTAGCTCCTCACCTGTATAAACACCAAGTAAAGGAATCCTCAAGACTATGAACTCCAAAGCATTACCGCGCCAAATCAATAATCTCGAAGTAGGTGTTTATGAGTGCGAAATACATCTCAAATTCCGTCTGATTGAGGAAAAGAGTCTGTTGGGCGATCGCGAACAACTTTTGCAGGTGCTACTAGATGCACTCACTGAGGGATCTGATGACTTTTTAGAAACATTACAAGCGTCCGTGAAGGCGCAGGAGGTTTCTGAGTTCAAAGCCTCACCTCAAATGAGACGACAACTGATGCGCTTAAGAAACTTTGCTGATAACAGTCAATAGTTAGAGATTTAATTTTGAATAGTAGCAAATGCTTTATCCACGTTTGCGCCTAACTAAAATTGCTCTGAATCATAAGTGAGACTGTATAATCTGACTCTACAACTACCATCGAGAAGATCATTTAAAAGTTCAAGTCAGCATCTACATTAATCCCTACCTGTTGCACTACCAAAACAAATCTGGATGTCTGTTAATGCGGTCATCCCTTGCCAAAAGCTTGGGTGAGGATTGTATAAAATTTATACTCAGGGAAAATTCAAAAACTAGGGTTTCGTTTCAATTACAAGAACCCACATCATATATTTGGGTAGCAAACCCAACCAGGTGCATTTTACCAATCTTGTTTATGTTAAATACGAAAGCCGTCACCCTAACTCCTCTGGAGCGAGGTAAAGTTTTGTTGGCTTGTGACTGCTATTGAGCTAGTCCATGTTCTAGAGCAAAACGCACTAATTCTGTACGGCTATTAGTACCTGTTTTACTAAATAAACGGCTAACGTATTTTTCGACGTTGCGGACGCTGGTTTCCAAGCGGCGAGCAATTTCTTTGTTCATCAATCCTTGTGCTACCAGGTTCAATACACTTTGCTCTCTGGGAGTCAAATCAATTTTGAATGGAGGTGGAGTTTGAGAAATACCTGTTCTTGGACTTAACAAATCTTTAATTTTGGAAATTTCATGGGCTAATTTGGCAATGTCCATGTTTTCACTATCTTCTCCTATGGCTGGTGCTTGAGCCGTGCGACGAATTAGCAAATTTTCCACAATGGCTATTAATTCATCCGGATCAAATGGTTTGGGTAAATAAGCGTCAACACCTGCTTGATATCCTTGAATGCGATCGCCTGTCATGCCTTTAGCGGTTAAAAATACCACTGGTAATGCCTGAAAGCGGGGGTCATCTCGCATCTGCTTGAGGAACTGATAACCATCCACCTGGGGCATCATAATATCAGAAATCACTAAATCAGGTGTATTTTGCTGCATCAAGTCCCAACCTTCACGGGCGTTACTGGCAGTTTGAACGCTGAAGCCGCTTTCTTGTAAATATTCTTTCACGGCTTCCCGTAATCCCGGTTCGTCATCTACCAGTAACAGTTGTGCTGACATTGAAAATTCCCTTAAATTTACTGTTGATATCCTTTTTCTAACTTTAGCGAAATTTGGTCAGGATTGGGTATTGGGTATTGGGGAGATTTACTTCTGCGTTTATCTGTGTTTATCTGCGTTTAATTATTATTCATATTGAAACTCAGTATTTGCTGAAATGTTCAGGACTTACGCAAAATATCTCTCAAACCCTCATTCCTCTGTGTTCTCTGTGCCTCTGTGGTTCGTTTATTTCATAACTTGTGCGTAAGTTCTAATGTTTTTCTTAATTGATTTAATGGGTCGTATTTTTTTTAAAATTCTGAATCCTGTACAGACATTTCACCAAAACATCTCTACTGATTCCTACAACCATTCAATTGTCTTGGCATTTTCTGGTAGTTTCGCTTCTTTTTGTCCTATACTTCTTTCTCTACCAGTAAATAAACCAAGAGGCGTATTTAACAAATCTACTAAACTAGCTTTACCAATAATATTTTTAATACTTTCCCTGGGGAATTCTTTTAATAACCAACGCAGGAGAATATAAACATATTCTTTAGTTTTCATTTCTCGTGTTAATTCTATATTATGCAATTCATGTAAATAACGATTAGAACGCCCATAACGTCGCCATTGACTAGCTAATTCTTTGATTGTCAATCGGTGACGGTGTTGAACAATAGCGTTGGGAGCAAATTCTAATTTACCAAGATTAGCTTTGAGAATTCGCCAACAAATATCCGCATCTCCTCCTGTGGTTAGATAGGGACGAAATAAACCTGAAGTGTGGAAAATATGACGACGAATGGCTAAATTTGCAGTTTGTCCATAGGCACAAAATTTATGAGAAAGAGTATGTTTTTGAGATAATGTTTCTTGTTTATCGGCGAATTTTTCTAATAAACTTTTTCCTGTAAGTGCGACAATTTCCCCAGCGACAATTATAACTTCTGAATTTATAAAAGGCTGAATTAATGTCTGTAACCATTGGGGTTGGGGACGACAATCTGCATCGGTAAAGGCGATAATTTCACCAGTAGCGGCTTTAATACCTGTGTTGCGAGATGCATAGGAACTTTGAATATTATTTTCACTTAAAAGACGAATGGTAATAGGGGAATTTTCAGCGGTTGTTTGTAGAATGGAAAGGGTGCGATCGCTGCTATTATTATCTACTAATAAATACTCTACCTGTTCTTGCGGATAAGTTTGCGAAAATAGACAACTCAGCAAGTCTGGTAAATCTGCTTCTCCATTATAAACAGGAATAACTACCGAAACTTTGGGTACAAAATCTGGAGTAGTGCTGGTTTCCAGTGGCTGATAATTCATACATCTGATTTCTCGTTTACTTATAAGTATTTATACGATAAATAATAGCAGATCCCCGACTTCTTAAAGAAATCGGGGATCTTATTTTTCCAATCTTTACTTCTGACTCCTGTACGGGCGAACGGCCGTTAGCCCCTCCTGACTCCTTAAAATTAAAATTTCAAATCTTCAGCGCGAATGCTCAGAGGTTGGGAAAGTTGAGAAGGTGTTGAAGGTTGAGCAAATTTTGTATTAGAGAGAGCAACAATAGCACGGGCATATTGTGGATCACTCAAAGTTCCGATTAAATTCGGATTAGCTGCCAACTGAAGCTCTTGTGCTTCCGTCAAATCTAGCTGAATATCAGGTATAATGCCCTTCTTGTTGATATCCGTGCCTTTGGGGGTGTAGTAGTGGGCAATAGTTACTGCTAACCCAGAACCATCAGTAAGTTCATGGACTGACTGCACTAAGGCTTTACCAAAGGTTTGACTACCTACAACTACCGCCCGGTTATTATCTTTGAGTGCGCCGGTGAGAATCTCACTAGCACTAGCGGAATTACCATCTACAAGCACGGCTAGGGGTCGATTTGTCAAGGCTGTGCGATTGGCTTTGGTTTCTTCACTACCTCCCACACGATCTACCGTCTTGACAATGCCGCCATTATCTAGCCACATCCGCGCTATTTCAATGCTTGCTTGCAACAAACCGCCAGGGTTGCCTCGTAAATCTAATACATAGGAATCGACTTTTTGATTGTTCAAGTCACGAATCGCTCGACGCATTTGATCAGCGGCGTGGCCACTAAACTCCCTTAACTGAATATAGCCAATCCGACGGCCACCGTCTTGCTTGAGGGTATAACGCACTGTAGGAACTTCGATATTTGCCCTTGTCAGCTTGACATCAAACTCATTTTTTCCTGGTCTTGTCAGTTTTAAGGTGATCCCAGTACCTGCTTTACCACGAATCAATTTAGATGCTTCATCCACTTGCATTTTTATAGTGGATTTACCATTAATTGCTAAAATTTCATCCCCTGTTTTAATACCTGCTTTCTGGGCTGGAGAGTTTTCTATAGGTTCAACAACTGTCAATCGCTTGGTTTTTTCGTTGATTTCCATACGAATGCCAATTCCTGAAACTTCTCCAGATGTTTGGCTGGTTAGGGTTTCAAATTGTTTGGGGTCCATGAACCGCGTGTAGGGATCACCCAATCTTTGCAATGCCTGGCGAATGGCTACATAAGCTTGTTCATTGGAAGTGTAGTCTTTGCTTAATAGGCTTTGCCTAATTGCTTGCCAATCTTGTTGATTAAATTTTCCATCAACATATTCACGATTCACCAGTTGCCATACTTGGTCAACTAATGCTTTTGGACTATCTTGTAAAGCGGCATGAACATACCTTGTCCAAGCTTGACCAAGGACAGATATAGTAGCAGTTGTAGCGATCGCTCCACCAATCAAGGCTGCTTGGAGCGGTGAGTGACGTTTCGCAGATTGATTCATGTATACAGATGGAATAATTGTATTGTTGACAGTTTAGCAATCAGGTTTTTCTGAGATTTTTAAGTTTTTATACTCTACTTATCAGCTATGCTTAATCCATCATTTTTTTCCTTTGTAAATGATGTGGAAATTACCGTCTTTTTATTAATAGTTATCGTCTGCATGAAAGTGATTTTACTGTAAGAACAACCACAGCAGTAGTGTGACTCTTGTCACTGTATCTTCTTTACATCCTCAATCCTTTTCCTAAGATAACATTTTGTTGACTTGATGGCAGGATTTTTCAATAGTAAACAATAAAGCTTTAATTTTCTATCTTATGAAGCACAAATTCATGATCAAATCATCAATTTCTAGTCAGGGTAGATTGAGGCAATTGTGGCGACTGTTACAAAATATTGTTTTTGGTTTGTGTTTGATCCTGCTAAGTTGGTTGACTTTCACCACTATAACCCTAGTTTCTGCCTCTTCACAGTCGGTAGATGCCTTTTTTGTGCTTGGGGGTAGTATTCGCAGGGAAATTTATGTTGCTCAACTAGCAAAACAATCTCCCCAAACTCCTATTCTCATTTCTCAAGGTTCTCCAGCACCCTGTATTTTACTCATTTTTCAGCGAGAAACAGCAGAGTTACAAAGGGTTTGGTTAGAAAATTGCGCTCATTCTACGTTTGAAAATTTTTATTACGGGATACCAATTTTGCAGCGTTGGGGAGTCCGTAAGGTAAGATTAATTACTTCTGGAACTCATGTCTTTCGAGCCAAATTGATGGCACAAATTCTTTTAGGCGCTCATGGAATATGGGTAGAGTCTGATATTGTTCAGGAAAAGGGTATTCCTGGTAATCGGGAATTTTTGATCAAAACTGGATTAGATGTCATCCGTAGCCTATTTTGGGCGGTTTTCAGTCAAGTTATTCAACCCCAATGCTCAAATATAACAAGACTGGTTGATGTAGATATAGAAGTTTGGAAACAACGTGGTTTTCACTGTGAACATCAGGGAGGAATTAAAAATTAAAAGTCAAAATACTGCCTCAAACATACAATAAGTTTACATACAGCAAATTTCAGGTAAGTAGGATTTGCTGTTCGCGTAGGGTTCCGTTAGACATAAAACTTATTGATTTACTCTGGGTAGGGATTACTAAAAGCAGGGTTTTTAATAAACTCTTCATCAGTCAGACTTCGCAAAAATGCCAATAAATCCTGTTTTTCACTTTTACTTAATTTAAAACCACTAATAAACTCACTTTTGAAAGGATTTGTACTACCAATTCCGGCAAGTTCTCCTGTTTTAATAGTTCTGCCACCTGCTTGATAATGGTCAATCACTTCTTCTAAAGTCGCTATACTCCCATCGTGCATATAGGGAGCAGTGAGGGCAATATTTCGCAAGGTAGGAGCTTTAAAACGACCCATATCTGTTGGTTTAGAAGTTATTTCATAAACACCAGTATTATTTGCTGGATAAGCTCCTTTGCCATCAATATTATAAAGTCCAGTATTATGAAAAGCAATTTCTTGAAAAGCTAATTTTTCGTGCATAACCGAATCTGTAAAATTAATCCCCCCATGACAGTGAAAACATTCTAAATTTTCGCTATTAAATAGTTTTTCACCCCGTTTCGCTGCTGGAGAAATAGCATTAGGATCACCACCAAAGCGATATTTATCATAGGGAGAATTGACAGAAATTAACGTGCGTCGAAAAGCGGCTAAAGCTTTGGTTAAATTGCTGAGATTAATAGGATTTTTATCATTTCTAAAAGTATCTGTAAACATCTGCCGATATTTCGCGTCATCTCCCAACATTGCTAATATTTGTTTCTCCCTTCCTACCATCCCCATTTCTACTGGATGTTCCCCAAATATTGGCACTAAAACTTGATTTTCTAACTTTGTAATTAAGGGGTTAGCCCAAGTTAATACAGGATTATAGGCAATATTCGCAAGACTCATGGAGTTACGAGGATGTTTTTCACCGGTTGCTCCCACCGCTACTATTTTACCATCAGTAAAAGCCAATTTTTGGAGATGACAAGAAGCACAGGAAAATTCACCTGTAATTGATAAACGTTGTTCATAAAAAAGATGTTTTCCCAATTCAACTTTTTGAAAATTCATCGGGTTATCGGCTGGGACAATTGGTTTAGGCATCCAAACTGGAATATGCCAATTATATGCTGAAGTTGAAGATGCAGAAATGGCTGTACTCAGTCCAATTGATAAACAAACTGAGAACAAACAAATTGTCAGCCAGGTGAACCAGCGAGATAATATCATTCAACTCTAAAAAATTTCTGTTTAATAGCAGGTTTTCCATTAAAAGGTAGACCAAAATTAGTCATAATTACATTGCAGTCACTATCATCAGGAGATGACATACAACCAGGAGGTGTATTTTTTTGGTTGGCTGTTAAATTTGTGTTTCCTATTAAAGCTGCAATATCAGCAATTACGACATTTTTATTAACATCAAACTTGGTGAAAATGACTTTTGAAGTATTCAAATTAGTACAGGTTGATGGTTTTTGACTTCCCTCAATTGCTTGACAACCAGTGCTACCCAAATGAATTGGGAAACCCTGAGCTTTTTCACTTTTTTCACCATGCTTTACCTGAGAATTATCAGTTTGGGTTTTCCAATCCAGACGAGCAAATTTATAACCAAATAGCCAATTCCACCATAAAGAAGTCAGATTTAATGGTGACGGTGCAGTGACAGAATCAGCATGATTGAGATTGAAGGGAACACCTAAAGTAAATTGTAAGCCTTGATAATTGCCTTTGGGTATTGTTCCCACAACTTGATTGCGTGTTTCTACTGTGCCGTTAGCGCAGCCACCGGATTTATTTTCAAAGTCTAAGAGGGCAACATTTTGATATTGCCATTTTCCATCCTGTGTTAAATTCACAGGTATAGATTTACCATTATTATCAATTAAGGCAATATCAGATACATAAAAACGGAAGTCATCAGGAGTAACTTTTGTGGCTGGTTTACCTAAAGTATAGGTTTTACCGCATTCAAAAGGTTGTTTTCCCACTCTTCCCTGAAAATTAATTTTTACTTCTTGGTTGTTACTCGTTTGAGCAGAAGTTTTGGTAACACCACAAAAATTACCAGCCAGCATAATTACTGCTGTTGTGGTAGATGTTAATAATAATTGCCGTTTCATGGTTATTTGTATGAATACACGAATTTAGTCCGAAATTAGCCGTACCTTTACCAGACTCAATTTTCAGTTAAATAAATCACTAAGTCAAAAGACAAGTTGTCAAACTTGATTTTTAATATCTTTAAATCAAAAGAAGTCTTAGTTTCAAAAACCAAGACTCCATTTGAGATTATTTAATATTTTCCTAATTTAATCAATGTTTTATTTGTTAATTCAAAAACTGATTTACAGGCTTGTCAACCATGCAACCAAGCCATTTCCTGTAATCGCTTCTACAGCTATAAGTGAGACAAAGCCAATCATTGCTAAACGTCCATTTAGCTTTTCTGCGTATTCTGTGAAACCTACTCTTGGTGTTTGGTCTACTTTCATGGTTTTTCTAATTTAATTAATGTTTTATCTGTTGATTCAAAAACTGATTTACAGGCTTGTTAACCATCCAATCAAGCCATTTCCTGTAATAGCTTCTACAGCTATAAGTGAGACAAAGCCAATCATTGCTAAACGTCCATTCAGCTTTTCTGCGTATTCTGTGAAACCTGTTCTTGGGGTTTCGTCTACATATACTTTGGGTTCAATCGCAAAGCTGTTAAGTTGACCGAGTTCGTTGGTAGTAAAGCCTTTAACTGTCATGTTTTTTCCTTTTTGTTTTCTTATGTAAATTAATATAACATTTTGTAAATATTTTTTGCAAGGACTTGACACAATAAAAAAATACGGTAAACCGTACTAATATCGTTCGGAATACCGTATAATCAAGTTCAGTTAGAATTTGATATTATTCCCCGTAATGACTACTAACTACTTTGCCCCGAAATACTCTATATAGATAGGCATTATAGAACAGCATAATCGGTACAAAAAAGCCAATAAAGGTAATCATCAAAACTTGAGAACTAAAGGAAGAAGCTGCCTCAAAAATGGTGATTTGGGTGGGAATAATGTAAGGAAAGACGACAAAAGCTAAACCCACAGTTGTAATTAAAAATACCACAACTGCCCAAATAAAAGGTGTCATTTCCTGACGTTCATTGATGCTGTAAATTAATCTGCTAACTGCTAAAAGAGCCAGTATAGGAATTAACGCAAAGATAAATACTTCTGGTTGATGAAACAAGCGATCGCGTATATTTTCATAGTACACGGGAACAGCAGCAGTAATCAAAATTGCTCCAATAACTGTCGCCCAAGTTGATAATAAAGCTGTACGATAGTAGGTTTTTTGTAGTTCACCTTCTGTCTTGATAATTAGATAGGTTGCACCAATCATCACATAGCCTTGCATGACAGTTAAAGCTACGAGAATTGATGGCAAATTTAACCAATCCCAAATCCCACCAATAAACGCACCTGTACTATCAACTTTGATTCCAGCTAAAACCCCACCCAGAATTAACCCTTGAGATAAAGTAGCTAATAAACTACCACCTGCAAAGGCAATACTCCAAAAAGTTTTGTTGTGGGAATGTTCTCGAAATTCAAATGCAACCGCCCGCAAAATAAATCCAATTACCATGCAGGTGATTGGAATATACAGAGCATTAACAATTGTGGCATAAGCCAGAGGAAAAGCCCCAAATAAAGCTCCTCCAGTACACACTAACCAAGTTTCATTAGCGTCCCAAACACTGCTTAAAGTGTTAATCAAAATGCCTTTTTCTTCCTCATTCTTGCGCCTGAAAGTTAAAATCCCCACTCCTAAATCAAAACCATCAGTAATCAAATAAATAGAGAGAAATAAAGCAATAATACCAAACCAAACTATCGGTAATATTCGTTCCAATGTGTCCATTAAACCTCTCCTTTCTGAATTTTAGTTCCTACAACTTCACCCACAAATTCTCTTTCATTACTACCTGTTGGTAGTGGTAATTCCAAATTTGGACCTTGGCGAACAATGCGACTACCAAAGTACAAGGCAGAACTAAACAACAGCAAATAAATAACTGTATAGGCTATCAATGAAGTGAGAACAGTATTTGCTGGGAGATGAGAAACTGCATCTGCTGTTCTAATTTTTCCGTAGACAGTCCAAGGTTGTCTTCCCACTTCTCGCACTATCCAACCAAACTCCACAGCCAGATATCCTAAAGGCGCAGCAAATACCCAACCTCGCATCAACCAACGTTGTTTAGTGATATTTTCTATGGCAAGTTTACCGCGCAACCATTGAATAACACTGAACAACATTAACCCACATAAAAAGAAACCAATTCCCACCATGATGCGGAAAGAATAGAAAATAAGACTGATAGCATGGGGTCTATCTTGTGGTTGCCATTCTTTTAAACCTTTGACTGGTTCAGAAAGAGTGGGTTTCATTTCTAAGATGTAACTTAAAGCGTGAGGAATATTAACTTCCCAATGATTTTTTTCTCCAGCTATATCAGGTGCAACCAACGCTGTCCAAGGTGCAGATTCTCCGGCGGGAATAGTATCCCAAATTGCTTCTATTGCAGCTAATTTTGTGGGTTGGTTGTGATAAACTTGTTCACCACTGATATGACCAACAAATAGTTGTAGAGGAGTTACAAAAATAGCTAGAGCTAAAGCCAATTTGAAAGATTTACTGAAGAAAGCATGATGGCGATTTTTGAGAATATACCATGCACTAATACCACCAATTACAAATAGTGCAGTTTCTAAAATCGCCAAAACCATGTGAAACCAACTACTTAATGCTGCTGGATTAAAAATGGCTTGGATAAAATCATGGACGATGAATTTACCATTCACCATTTCGCCACCAGCAGGTGTTTGTATCCAAGAATTAGCGACAATAATCCAAAAAGAAGATAGACTTGCACCGACAAAAACCATGATTGTTGATAGCAAATGTAACCAACTAGGTACACGATGCCAACCAGAAATCATGATGCCTAAAAAGGCGGCTTCTAGCATGAATGCCATTGTGCCTTCAAAGCCTAAAATTGTGCCAAAAAAGTCACCAACAGCTACAGAAAATGGAGACCAATTAGCACCAAATTCAAATTCTAAAGCAACTCCAGATGCGACTCCACACCCAAAATTAAGAATGTAGATTTTTGACCAGAAACGCGCATGACGGTAGTAATCAGGGTTTTTTGTGAGCAACCAGAGAATTTCTACTACTACTAAATAACCCGCCATGCCGATGGTTAAGACAGGCCATAACATATGAAATATACTAGTCACGGCAAATTGTATGCGTGACAATATAATGGGGTCTGACAAAAATCCCATAACTACCTTCTCGTGAATAAACAAAATTTAGGGCGATGAGTTGTAGATATAGCCCGTATCTCTATTTATGACTTTTTTTAGTATTTCGTCAAAAGACAATTTGTCAGATTGAAAATAAATAGACTAATTCTAATTTTTGGTATATAGAATATCTTAATTGTCAGTTATTTTTGTTAGAAATAATACTTTTATTCCATTCCACAAATGTTGAATTATATTGTTTTTAGTAGTTTTTTTCTGTCTAAATCTGTGGTAAAGGAGGCTTTAATTATTATTGCCAATACTTTGATAATACTTTGTTCTTGTATTTAATAAACTTTTTCAGTATCAGACAATTGTTACGCTTCTTGAAATCATGAGAATTGAAGAAAAATTATGTGTGTAACTTGCGGTTGCTCTGACGATGCTGAAGTCAAAATCATCAACACTGAAACAAATGAAGTAGCAGTAATTAGCTCCCAAAATGAGCATCATCATCACCATGATCATAATTCACATGAAGATACAGCGATCGCCCATTCTCACAATCATGTCTCTCATCATGTCCACACCCACACTTTACCAGATGGCACTGTAGTTACCCATTCTCACAGTCATAATTCCATCTCAGAAGCATCTCAGATTCATGCTCAAGTACACAGCACAACTATATCTTTAGAGCAAGATATTTTAGCAAAAAATAATTTAATAGCAGCCCAAAATCGGGGATGGTTTAAAGGCCGCAATATCCTTGCTTTAAATCTAATGAGTTCTCCAGGTTCAGGAAAAACAACTCTATTAACTCGGACTATTAATGATTTAAAACATCAGTTGTCTATCAGCGTGATTGAAGGAGATCAAGAAACAATTAATGATGCTAAAAAAATTCAAGAAACAGGCTGTAAAGTAGTACAAATTAACACAGGTACAGGCTGTCATTTAGATGCAGCGATGGTAGAAAGGGGTTTGCAACAATTAAATCCACCTTTGAATTCAGTCGTGATGATTGAAAATGTTGGTAACTTAGTTTGTCCAGCATTATTTGATTTAGGCGAACACCTCAAAGTTGTCATTCTCTCTGTGACTGAAGGCGAAGATAAACCAATTAAATATCCTCATATATTTCGTGCTAGTGAGGTGATGATTCTCACCAAAATTGATTTACTACCTCATGTGCAGTTTGACGTTCAGCGTTGTATAGAATACGCCCAGCAGGTTAATCCTCAAATTCAGGTTTTTCAAGTTTCAGCGATGACTGGAAGTGGGTTAGAGAGTTGGTATGAATGGTTATCAGAAAAGGTCAAAAATATTTCACCAGTATATTCCTAAAGTAATATAGGAATCATATTTGATTCTTGAAAAACACTCCGTACACTTTCCCTGTTCCCTGTTCCCTGTTCCCTCTCTACACAGATAATTTCAAAAATCAAATACCAGTCCTATAGCTGAATGCTACAGATAATATTTTGAGATTACTATTTGTCATAGGAGAAGGGGGTAAATTTGCCCCCTAAAAATCTCTACACAGTTGCTACCTTGGGTTGAGGTTTGGTGAACAACTCAGCTAAATGATGTGGTTGGCGATCGCGCCAGTTCCCCTTATGATAGGCATATCCGGCAATTAACGGTAAAGCCACAGTTGCCTCAGAAAAGACCATTTGTTCAGTAGCTTTATCCACCTTGCCCCAAGAATGGGCTTCTTTGAGAGTAGAACCAGATAAAGCCCCATCTCGTTCATCAGCAACGGTAACTTGAATTGTATACTTGTGCATACTCGTATCAAAACCCAGCATTTCCGCCGCTACCACCGTATCCTGGGCGAAATTTTTTGGTACACCACCACCAATCATCACCAAGCCAGTATAGTTTGAAGCTAGTTTACACTGGGTTAACTCCCGGAAATCCCGCACCGAGTCAATGGTTAAATGCGATTCTGGAGAATTCCATTGATGATGAACAAGTCCAAACCCAGCCGAACAGTCACTAAAAGCGGGGACAAAAATCGGGACTCGGTGTTGATAAGCAGCTTGTACCACAGATTGACCATAGTTTCCCCGACGTTCTAAATAAGCCGCCATTTCCTCAATAAATTCCCGTGAAGAATAGGGACGGTTTTCTAAAGTCTCCGCAATTTCCGCAATGGTCATGTCGCACACCCGTAACTGATCCTCGTCAATATAGGTGTCATATATGCGGTCAATTCGTTGCTGTCTCAATATCTCATCATCTGCAAAAGGATCACCGACATAATGACGATAACCTAATGCTTCAAAGAAATCTTGATCAACAATATTAGCACCAGTAGATACAATTGCATCTACCATATTGTTAGTAATTAAATCGTGAACTATTCCTTTTAACCCAGCACTAAATAAAGAGCCTGCTAAACAGAGAATAATTGTACATTCTTTGTCTTGCAACATGGCATCATAAATTTTCGCCGCTCGTCCTAAATTTCTGGCTTGGAAAGCTGTTTTGCTCATAGCTTCCACTAAACCAACGACATCAAAATCTTTAATGTCAATTGGTTGCACAGTCTCTTGCAAAAGTTCTTCACGATTCATGGTAGATTTTCCCTAATTAAAGTTTAAGATTTTGTTTCACGCAGAGGCGCAGAGTCGCAGAGAGGAGGAGTTGAGAATCATTGATTTTTGAATTTCATACTTCAATAACTACAGAGTTGTCATTACTCGTGAAATTCTCTCCAAAGCCCAATCTATTTCAGATTGAGAAATAACTAAAGGTGGAGCAAATCGGATGACATTATCTCTAGTTTCTTTAGCTAATAATCCCTCTTTTGCTAAGGCTTTACAAAAACGTCTCGCACCACCAGCTTCTGGGTGTAATTCCATGCCAATTAGTAAGCCTTTACCACGAACTTCTTTAATATGTGAACTGGGAATTAATTGTAATTTCGCCATAAAATATTCTCCCAATTTAGCAGCTTTTCCTGGCAAATCTTCGTCAATAATGACATCAAGGGCTGCGTTGCCAATCGCAGCAGCTAAAGGATTTCCCCCAAAGGTACTACCATGATCTCCTGGTTGAAATACACCCATAACTTCGTCGGTGGAAATAAAAGCAGAAATTGGATAAAATCCACCTGATAGAGCTTTTCCTAATGTGATACCATCGGGTTTAACATTTTCATGTTCATGGGCAAACATCTTCCCAGTTCTGCCTAATCCAGTTTGAATTTCATCAAAAATCAGTAATACATTATGTTGATGACATATTTGTTCTGCTTGCTTTAAAAAACCATTGGGAGGAACAATAATCCCACCTTCACCCTGAATTGGTTCTACCAAAAATGCAGCAGTATTAGGAGTAATTGCTTTTTCTAAAGCCGCAGCATCACCAAAAGGAATAACTTTAAACCCTGTAGTTAAAGGACCAAATCCATCTTGATATTGTTCTTCTGTGGAAAAGCTAATTAGACTAATAGTACGTCCAGAAAAGTTATTACTACAAACAATAATTTCAGCTTGATTTTCTGGAACACCTTTAACTTTATAAGCCCATTTCCGAATGGCTTTGATAGCAGTTTCTACAGCTTCTGCACCGGAATTCATGGGTAATACTTTAGGTAAACCGGAAATTTGAGCAAGCTTTTGATAAAATTCTCCCAATTGGTCATTACGAAAAGCCCTAGAAGTTAAAGTAACTTTTTGAGCTTGTTTGATCATAGCTTCAAGAATTTTAGGATGACAGTGACCTTGATTTAATGCTGAATAAGCAGACAGAAAATCGAGATATTTCTTACCTTCTATATCCCATACCCAAACTCCTTCTCCTTTGCTGATAACTACATCTAAAGGATGATAATTATCAGCCCCATATTCCTGTTCTAGTTCAATATAATCCTGGGTATTCATCATCTTCAAAGACGGAATTTCCAGAGTTACGTTTGCTGATGACATATTTACTCCTAACAATTTTTAGCGATTTCAATCAGATTTGAAAATACATGAAATATTAACTGTTGAATACTTTATTCAACAGATATGAGCATGATATTCGGTTGATAATTCAATACAGTTCAGTTAAAGCTAAAAACTTAAATTTTGTAGGTTGGGTTGACATAAGGAAACCCAACATTATTAATGCTGTTGTTGGGTTGCGCTGTTGCTTAACCCAACCTACTTTTTTCTTAACTAAACTGTATTGGTTTATAATTACCAATTCCAGAACAATATCAACAATGAGAGTAACAAAGTAACTCCCAAAATTAGCTCTATTATTTGATGCTGATGGATTTTTTGGTGAATATCTAAATAGCCATTTGCTTTTTTCCAGACAAACAACCTATGTAGCCAAATTTGCCTACTTTTTAGTGAAGAAACCCGGTTGCCCACTCTGTCTGAATAAAAAATGTTGCTGGCATAAAAACTAATAGTATAAACTGTGATGGTCTAATTATGACTCTGATTTTACCCGCACTTAGCGCATAAAAACATTAATTAAGCAAGTTTATTTGGACTTAATTTTACGTCAGATATTAAGCTATCACGAAAATTATCACTCTTCAATACCGGGTGGGGGCATATTAGAACATTTGGATTTAAAACCCCAGTCAATACTACGCCAGTATATTTGACAGCTTGTCTTTTGACAAACTGAGTCTGTGAAGTAAATAATCCTACCTGGAGACTTAGGACGTAATATCTTTAGTTATTTTTTCGTGGAATGTGGGGTGTGGCTTTGAAATTAAAACAGTGTGTATCTATAAGTGTGGCAAGTACGATTTGTTTGTTGATAACTCAAAAAGCAAATGCAGAAACTGTTCCCAGTGGAGTTATTACAGATATTCCCCGACTAAATGATATTGAACGTCCAAGAACGAGTATTAAAGATTGGTTAGCACAGGAATCTCCAACTTCTCAAGTTTTGCAAATAACTGGTGTGCGACTGCAAGAAACAGAAGCAGGTTTGGAAGTTGTTTTAGAAACGACCACTGGAGAATTATCAGCACCAGAAACTTTAATTGATGGTAATATTTTAATTGCAGATATACCCAATGCGGTATTAGCTTTACCAGATCAAAAAGAGTTTACAACCAAAAATCCAGCAGCGGGAATTGCGGCAATTACGGTTACACAACAAGAAAATAACCAAGTCCGAGTTTTAGTAACTGGAATTGAAGACGCACCAACACTACAGATAGGTGCAAATAACGGCGGTTTAACTTTAAATATATCTGCTGCTACATCAGATCCAGACATAGAAATAACCGTCACTGCCCAAAAACGGACAGAAGACGCTCAGGATACACCACTTAGTCTGACGGTAATTCCGCGACAGCAATTAGAAGACTCACAAATTAATTCTTTCTCTGGTATCGCCAATAACACACCCAATTTTACCTTTTCTTCTTCATCATCCGGTAGTGCAGAATACAACTACTACAGTATGCGGGGTTTAAGTAATTTCAACGCTTTTACTAACCAAGATACTGTAGCTTTTTATGTTGATGATGTTCCATTTGATTACGGTGGCTTTTTAGACTTAGGCTTGATTGATTTGGAACGAGTCGAAGTCCTACGCGGTCCCCAAAGTACCCTTTACGGTAGAAGCAGTCCGGCTGGGGTTGTGAATGTGATTTCTCGTCAACCGACTCAAAAGCCAGAATTTGGACTTTCAGCTAGTTATGGCAGCTACAACAGCCGTGAGTTGCAACTTTCCCTCAGTGATGCGGTGATTCCTGATAAACTATCCTTTCGATTGGCTGGTGCATACAACGCACGGGATGGATTTATTGATAATACGACACTGAATCGCACTGTTGGTGAAGTATCAAAATTAGCTGGACGGGCGCAAATTCTTTGGAATCCCACTCCAGAATGGAGCGTGTCTTTCAATACTTATGCTAGTGATAGCGATGGTGGCAATCCTACGTATAATCTCCGTAATGCCCCTGACCCATTTCAGATAGATCAAAGTGTGGATGGTTTTGCGCGGTTAAGCAGTAATACCCAAGCCTTGAAAATTGGTTATGATGGGACTGGATTTCGGGCTACTTCAATTACAGCCCGTCGTTTTACCAATCAATCCAATTTCCTGGGAGATAACTTTGCTGAACTTGATTTACTCAGGCAGATTATAGATATTAATTCCACTGTTTGGTCACAGGAATTTCGTCTCCAGTCACCAGAAAGTGCAGATAGTTTGCGTTGGTTATTGGGTGGATATTATGAAGCGCGTGATTTTAATGTTGTTAATGATACGATAGAAAGAACAGCAACAGCCGCCGCCATATTTGGTTTACCAGCAGGACGTAACCGCGTTTCTGCCGAGCAATCTCGTAATACTTATGCGGTTTTCGGTCAATTAGACTACAAACCCGTTGAACCGTTAACTTTATTTGCTGGTTTGCGTTATGAAGCTGCGGATAGCACCCTTAACCGTCGCCGTGTCTTTGAAGCGGCTAGTGGTGGAGTTATCCCATTTGGTTCTGAATTAAAAGGAGCAGAAATTAGTAGTAGCACCGTAATTCCCCGTTTTGGGTTGCAGTATCAAATTACCCCAAATTTAATGGCTTACGGGACAATTGCCCAAGGATATCGCCCCAGTGGACTCAATTACCGCGCTGACGACGACGCAACCCGTCAATATCGGGAAGAAACATCTTGGACTTATGAAGCGGGTTTAAAGTCTTCCTGGCTAGATAATCGGTTGATGGCTAATTTATCGGTGTTTCGGACTAATGTTAATGACTATCAAGTTTTGCTGACTGATAATGATGGATTTTTCCGCGATATTACCAACGCTGATGTTGATATCACTGGATTAGAATTTGAACTAAAAGCCCAACCTGTAAAAGGGCTAGATTTAATTGCTGGTGTGGGTTATGTAGATAGCAAATTTCACAACTACAGCAATCCATTTACAGGCATAAATTATAGTAATAATCGCGTTCCTCTTGCACCAGAATTAACTTACAATTTAGCGATTCAATATCGCAGTGCTGGAGGTATTTTTGCTCGTGGAGAATTGCGCGGGTACGGCACAAATTATTTTGATGATGCTAATCAGATTAAGCAAGATCCTTTTGTATTGGTGAATGCCAGGATTGGTTATGAGTGGAAAAAGTACGGTATTTATTTATTTGCTAATAATTTGTTTGACACTCGTTATATTAACTCTGGTTTCTTTTTTCCACCGCCTAATGTAACAGCAGGATTTGGTGATCCAGCGATGTATGGGGTGCAAATAAAGGCGAGTTTTTGAAATTGCCTGTTGGTAGTCATAACACCCCACCCCTAGCCCCTCCCCGCAAGCGAGGAGGGGGACTGGATTTGTGGTTAAATAATGTTTTCATAGTCCGAAATTTTGGCTACGTGTGTAAACCCCAGAATTAGGATGTTTTATTACTAAGAAGCGGATTTTTCAAACATCCTCTTAATTCTTAGGTTTGAATTTTTCAGGACTTATACCAATTTGATGTGAGGCTGCACAGAACCCAGAAATTTATTGAATGTTTCATGTTCATCTGCGTTTATCTGCGGTCAATTATTCTTGATATTTTATTCTATGCAGCTTCATCTTAATTTGGTATAGCAATCCTAAAAATTGTGTAAAAAATCAAAATCCTAAAGCTCTGGCACTTTGATAGAAAATAAAACTTGCTACCCAAGCTAAACCAATAGACCAAACTACAGATATAACTGCAAATTTCCAGCTTTTAGATTCATTTTTCAAAACAGCAACAGTTGATAAACAAGGGACATAAAGCAGAGTAAATAACATGAAACTATAAGCCTGTACCCAGTCTATTTGATGAGCGATCGCACCCATTAAATCTGCACCCTCAGACTTACCATAAATGACCGCTAAACCGCCCAAAACAATTTCTTTAGCAATAAAGCCAAAAATCAACGCCACAGCCAATTGAGGATTAATTCCAATGGGTGCTAATAATGGTTGTGTGGCTTGACCGATCATTCCTGATAATGTTTGGGAACTCGCGGTGGGTACTCCCAAAGGTAAATTATTTAATAACCAAATAGCCACCACACCAAAAATAATAAACCGATTTGACCACTTTAAAAAATGCCTAATTTCCCCCCAAGCACGTAACCACATTTGTTTGATAGTGGGAAAACGATAAGGTGGTAATTCTAATACCAATGGTTCTTTATTGGGATATTTACCTTTAAATAAAAATGCGGTCAAAATAGCCGCGACAAAACTAAATAAATACAAACTAAATAAAACTACAGGCGCTATTTGAGGAGAAAATAAAGCTGTAGTCATAAAAATAAATACATTCAGTCTTGCTGAACATAAAGAAAAGGGAATGACGAGCATGGAAAGCATTCGCAACCCTGGGGAACGCATCACCCTTGTCCCCATAATTGCGGGAACATTACAGCCAAATCCCATCAATGACATCACAAAAGAACGACCATCTAAACCCAATCGTTCCATAAAAGCATCCATCAAAAATGCCGAACGTGACAAGTAGCCGCTATCCTCAACAATAGCCATGCAGAAGAAAAATAAGACAATTATAGGGATAAAAGCCGCAACTGTTCCCATACCACCATAAATACCGTCAATTAGGAAACCTTTCAAAAACGGTGGTAAACCCCCTAATAGTGGCTCTAATGCTGTTACTTTAAACCAGTCCAGGATATTCCCCAAAAACTCTTGCATCGGTGTTCCTAGGGCATATACTACCTGGAACATTAAAAACATGGTTGCAAAAAACAGCGGTAAGCCAAAGACTGGATGTAAGAGAACTCTATCTAAGCGTGTTGTCAGGTTTTCCTGAACTTGTGCTGGAGTATAAACTGAATCCTGCAATAAACTGCTCATTTCTGAGGCAATTTTACTATCGCACGCAGAACACTGTTCTAAAGAACCGGCTTTAATTGGTTCTTCCTGTTGCTGGAGACTATGAGCGATCGCTTTTACCGCTTCATCATAACCATTGCCATACTTAGCACTAATGGGCAATACTGGTATTCCCAGATGCTTGGCTATTTTATCAGGCTCAACTTTTACCCCAAAATTTGGGGCTTCATCTGCCATATTCAGTAATAACACTGCTGGAAGATGTAAATGTTTTAGCTGTAAAGCTAGACTAATTTGGCGGTCAATTTGAGTAGCATTGAGAATTATTATTATTAAATGTACTGGTGTACTTTCCAGAAACCGCCGCACCACAGCCTCATCTTCCGAAAACCCCCGCAAATCGTAAATTCCTGGTAAATCTACTACCTCTGCTTCTTCCTCACCAAGTTTGATTTTTGCCATCATCAAATCTACTGTCATCCCTGGCCAGTTGCCAATACTTGCATTAGCACCTGTAAAACGGTTGAAAAATGTAGATTTGCCAGTATTTGGCATTCCCAAAACCGCAATCTGTTTGATAGTCATATTCCCGTACTCACATTTGTAACTTCTATTTCTCTAGCTTCCCGGCAACGTAGCATCACTTCTGTAGTGCCAATACGAACATGAAGTGGTCCAGAAAGCCATCCCCGTCGCAGCATGACAATTTGTCTACCCGTACGGAAACCCATTGCTAGAAGGCGTTGTTGTAATCCAGATTCACTGTGCAGTTGAGTAATTGTGGCGATTTGACCAGGTTGTAACAAACCGAGATGATTTTTTGGCATTCTTTAAAAATAATTCTCATTAGTATTGAGAGTAATTATCAATATAATCTCATGTTTTTACAAAAAATTGCAAAATCATCTAAAAATTTTATTTTCTATGATTGTGTCATATATTAGCTCTAGTGTACGTATTATTATTGATAATGCTTTTGTATAGAAAATAAACTTTAAAAAAATGGAAAAAGTATTAAACGACCTATTGTCAAACCTTTCAAAAGTTAAAACTTTTGGAAGTAATACCATCTGAACAAATATTAATGTATATCCTTAATAGGTATTTATCCCTTTTGCGTAACTCCCTTAAAGAGTATGGAAATTCTATCTAATACCGTCGCGTTATCACGGTTGCAATTTGCATTTACAGCGATTTTTCACATGATTTGGCCTGTTCTCACGACAGGTATGTCTATTTACTTAATTGTCGTGGAAGGACTCTGGTTAAAAACCAAAAATCCCACTTATTATCATCACGCGCGTTTTTGGTCAAAACTCTATTTACTAAACTTTGGTATCGGAGTTGCGTCAGGTTTACCAATGGGTTTTCAGTTTGGGACTAACTGGGCCCCGTTATCAGAAGCAGTGGGAGATTTCTTAGGTAGTATTCTCGGATTTGAAGGCTCAATGGCATTTATGCTAGAGGCTTCTTTTTTAGGAATTATGATGTTTGGTTGGGAACGAGTTCCTCCTGTAATTCACTATTTAGCAACTATTCTTGTGGCTTTTGGAGCGAATCTTTCTACATTCTGGATTTTAGTGGCAAATTCATGGTTTCAGACTCCCAGTGGTGGAGAAATGGTAAATGGTAAGTTTATTGTTGATGACTATTTCCAAGCAATTTTAAATCCCTTCATGGTGAATAGTGTTCTCCATATGTTCTTGGCAACATTGGAGACTTCTTTATTTGTCATTGGTGGCATTAGTGCTTGGTATATTCTCAATAATCGCCATTCAGAATTTTTCAGCAAATCATTTAAAATAGTTTTAGCGATCGCAATTTTTGTTGCTCCCTTACAAGTCTACATTGGTCATGCTAGTGGTGATCAAGTTTATCACTATCAACCAACTAAATTAGCAGCAATAGAAGCCCAATGGGAAACAGTCCCGGCTGGTGAATCTGCCAAATGGAATATATTAGCAATTCCCAATAGAAAAGCCGAAAAAAATGATTGGGAAATTTCTGTTCCTAATGGTTTAAGTTACATTTTAGAACTCAAACCCAAACTTTCAGAACCAGTTTTAGGACTCAAAGAATGGAAACCAGAAGACCGTCCACCAATGATTCCCTTGATTTTTTATTCCTTCCGAATCATGGCAGGAATCGGCTTTTTCTTAGTAGGATTAATGCTGTGGAGTATCCTGCAATGGCTCAGAGGTAAACTGAATGCCAATAATATCAATCAGCAAAAATGGTTATTACGGGCTTGGATTTTAGCTGCACCTTTGGGTTATTTAGCAATTGAATCAGGCTGGATTGTTCGCTGTGTGGGAAGACAACCTTGGACAGTATATGGGCAAATTCGTACTACTGACGCAGCTTCTCATTTAGAACCAGGTGAAGTGTTATTTTCACTCACAGTTATTACTCTTCTTTACAGTGTGTTGTTCGTCTCAGCTATGTTTTTTGGTAGCCGCATTATTCGCAAAGGACCAGATTTGAATTTACCCATACCAGGAGGTGAGATCAAAACAGTAATTGCTACTGAATCTGTGAGTCATATTCCCGATAGTCGTCCTTTGGAAACACCGCAATAGGAACAATTACATGGAAGCTTTACTGCACTTTTTACCACAAGTTTGGTTTGTTATTCTGGGATTATTTCTGTTTCTTTACGTGCTTTTAGATGGCTTTGATTTAGGCGTTGGTATCCTCTCTTTGACTTCTTCTGATGAGAAACGCCGTAGTTTATTAATGACCAGTTTGGGTAATGTTTGGGATGCTAACGAAACCTGGTTAGTTTTGATGGCAGGGGCATTATTTGGGGCTTTTCCTTTAGCTTATGGAACAATTTTAAATGCCCTGTATTTGCCTTTAATGGTGATGGTTGTAGGGTTAATTTTGCGGGCTGTGGCTTTTGAATTTCGAGAACATTCTGATAATAAAAGTTTCTGGAATTTTGCCTTTGGAATTGGCAGTTTCATTGCTTCTTTATTTCAAGGATTTGCCTTGGGTGGTGTATTAGCAGGAATCAAAGTTGATGCTGCTGGGCATTTTATAGGTGGAATATGGGATTGGTTAAGTTGGCAATCATTATTAACAGCATTGACACTTGTACAAGGTTATGTGTTGATTGGTTCAACTTACTTAATTTTAAAGACTGAAGGCACATTACAGGAAACTCATTTTAAAACTGCTAAATTAGCAGCTTGGACAACTTTCATCGGGGCAAGTTTAATTACCATAACAACACCAATTGTCTATGAAAATGCGAGAGATAGGCTATTTCATCAACCAGAAGTTTATATTTTTGCCCTGATTCCTTTGTTGGGTATATTGCTGATTTGGTTGCTGCTACAAAGCCTAAACAGTAAACAAGAAGTAGCTTCTTTTGTCTATACAGCTTTAATCTTTTTGCTGACATTTATCGGCTTAGGATTTATTGCTTTCCCCTACATTATCCCCCCCACTATTACCATTTATCAAGCAGCTTCTTCTGCTACTTCAATGGTCTTTATGATTACGTTCATTGGGTTTTTAATTCCAATTATGTTGTTTTACAACATCTACAATTACTTTGTTTTCCGGGGTAAGGTAGTAACTACTGAAGAGGGAGAATAAGATTGGTAATTGGTAATTGGTAATTGGTAATTGGTAATGGGGTTATTCATTTCCCTATTCCCAACACCGATATAATTGGTTTTTAAATACCATCTAATTTTTCTACAAAATCTTGATGTTCTGTTGAATTTAAACCTGTTTGCAAAACAGCCATTACCTGTTGCATATTGCCTGTTACTAAGGCGGAAAAATCCAGCCATAAACCTGGAAATACTTGACTTTTAATTATTCCTTAACTGCAAATAATATTAGGGGTAGGTAAATTTATTATATCTTACTGTTATCAAAGTAAACCATGAAAGGCAATTGCTTGAATCATAGATATAGGAACTGTGGCAAAATATTCCTTTTGAAATTGTTCTTCTCTGACTGCGGCTAAAAATTGATTAATCGCATTTTCAGTTTTAATTTCATCCTGAATAAATTCATCCCAAGTGATTTGTAAATAACGGTCTTGATGTTCAACAATAAAACCTAAATATCTTAAAGCCTTAAATCCTAAATGTAAGCTTTTATCACTGATACCCAATTTTTCTAAAAGTTGTAAACGAGTAACTAACTGATTAGTCCGATTTAGATATTTAGCAATTCCTACTAAGGTAAACCAAATTTCTTTGGGGGTTTTATTGTCTGGTTTTGACCAAGCTATAGCTATTTGTTGTTGATTATAAATTGACCTTCTTAACCAAGCACGAACATCATCCCAACTTGTTGGACAATCTTTAATAATCAATATTGAGTTATTTTCTTTAAATTCTAAATCATCCTGATTTCTCCAATCTAAAATCATCGCTGATTTCTCAGTTTTTACTTCTAAATCAGCACAAGGACGCACAGCAATTAATCTAATTTCATAACGATTTTTATCTTTAAAACTATTAAAGTCTATTTCTGCGATACAATCACATCTACCATTAGGCAATTCTTCTTGATAATGTCCCCACCAAATACCAGGAAAAGTATGGTTTGTGGAATCATCACGAATCAAAAACTCGGTTTTAATATATTGTATTTTCTTGCCTTTTAAATCTTCTTGATTTCGATGCCAAGCTTTTTCAAACCAGCAATTTTTAATTAATAGTTTAGGAATAGGGTTTCCCATTCCACAAGGTTCTAAAAGTTTCAGTTCTAAAAATAATTCTTTTCCTAAATCTGCAACTGTCACCACTAAATCAGCTTGTACTGTAGGTGTGAGATTTATTCCCCCTAAAGATTGCCGTAATTTTTGATTAATTGCATCTGTAAATAAGGGAATATTCTCAACTAATAAACTTAAACCTGCCGCAAAGGGATGTCCACCAAAACGATGTAATAAATGTGCTTGTTCTTTGACTAATTGATATAAATCGACGGAATTAATGGAACGTGCAGAACCACGCGCAAATTTTGGTTTATTTGGTTCAGAATCTCCAGTTTCTGTACTCAATAAAATTGTTGGACGACCTATTTCTTGTGCCACTTGACCTGCAACTAAACCTAAAACACCACTAGGCCATTGAGGGTCTTCTAAAACGATAACACTAGTAGTTGATAAATCTAATTGGGAGAGTTTTTTAAATACTTGATTCTGGACATCTTTTTGTAAAGATTTGCGTCGAGTATTTGCTAATTCTGTTTCTTCTGCAAGTTGCTGACAGCGTTCAATATCTCGACTTGTTAATAGTTCTACACAGAAACTAGCATCACCATGAATTCTGCTGACTGCGTTAATGCGAGGACCCAAACCAAAGGAAATATCTGTGGGGCGATCGCCACTTTTCTGGCATAATTCTAATAATCTACCTACTCCTGGCCGTCTTCTTTCCGCAACAGGTTTTTTATAATCAGCTTGCAGTTGTTGAATTCCCAATTGCGCTAAATAACGACAATCACCATTTAATTGTACCAAATCAGCAATTAATCCCACCGCTACTAAATCTAATAAATCATCTAAGGGATGTTGTGGTATATCTGGCAAAGTTTCATATAATGCTTCTACTAATTTATAAGCAACTGCTACCCCAGAAAGATGAAATAATGGATGTTCTTTTGGTAAATAACGAGGATTGATAATTGCAGCGACTGGAGGACGTTCAGCAGGTAAAGTATGATGGTCGGTAACGATAACATCTATACCTAATTTTTGAGCATAAATAATCTCATCAATATTTGTACTTCCTGTGTCACAAGTGACGATTAATTTGCAACCTTGTTCGGCTAAATTATCAATTCCTGCTACATTAAGTCCATGAGATTCTGTTAAGCGATTAGGAATGTAATAAGTTAATTGTTGATGTTGAATAAAAAATTGTCCTAAACCATCCCACAAAACCGCAGTTGAAGTAATACCATCAGCGTCAAAGTCTCCCCAAATAGCAACTTTTTCACCAGCTTCACCCGCTTTTTTTAAACGTTGCATTGCCAAATCCATCTCTTGTCCAAATTCATAAGGACTCGCAGGTTGATAAACTTGATAATTAACAAAACTTGCTAATTGTAATTCAGTTTTTATCCCTCTTTGCCAAAGTAATTGGGCGGCAAATATTCCACTTGATAGTGGTGTGTACTTTTTAACAGCTTGGATAAACCACTCAGGAATTTGTTCTGTTTCTACTAAAATCCACTGCATTTAATTAATTAAAATGTAATTGGTGATTGGTGATATTTATTCGGACTCCTGACTCCTGACTCCTGACTCCTTTCTTTATTCCTCGTTGATTATTAAATCTATTGGCGATTCATTCGCTAAGGGATTAATAGCTATTTCCCCTGGAATGCCTTCTGATTTACGAGAACGAATAGTAGGACGTGTGCGCCGATAACCTGCCCTTTCTGCTTTTTGATGTTCATAATCTATTAGTCTGCCATAATATGGATGTTTACTCAAATTCATTGATAAGAAAATATGTTGGCGTATGTTACCAAAGCCTTTGCGATTAAAAAATTTAACTGCTGGAATATTCGTAGGATCTGTATCTACTAACATAAACCTCGCCCCATCTTCAATCATTCGCGCTACAACTTTATCAACTAATTTATCTGCTACTCCCTGACGTTGAAATTTGGGATTTACACCTAACCACAAAATATAACCATAGGTCCATGATGCTTTACTAATAATAGTGCCTAAAATAAATCCTGCAAGTTCGCTTTCTGTTTCTGCAACTAAGCAATATTCTGGATCTGTATTATAAAGTCCTATTACTTCCCATTCATCCCAGGTGCGATACAAATAAGGATATAAATCACTGGTAAATAGTTCTTCACCTAAGTGGTAAACAGGTGCAATATCATCAATTCCTAAGTCCCGGACATAAATTGTGTCAGTTTCATCAAAGGCTTTCATAGTGATTGGTTAATTGGTTATTATTTAATTTCCTAATTCTAATAAAAATCTAGACTTAGATAGATCCTTCATGACAATACTTTTTGTCCACTTTATTCAAAGTGATACTTCTGGGATATTATCAATGTTTGGTAAAATTACAGCCCTTACTTCTAATGGATTATTTATTTGATCGTAACAACGGACAGCATATTGACAATATTCACAAGATTTTTTAACTGCTGGTTCTTGGGGAAATGGCTGATTTTGATGATATTCTTCGAACCACTTAGTTAAATTGCTCAATATTTGTTTTAATTCCTGTCCTGTTTGTTTATGTTTGCGAGTATCATATTTAAATTGAATGTTTTTGGGCTGGTCTTTAGATTGAACAAACCAGTAAGTCATAGATATATTTTTCGGTAAATATTCGCTGGTTTCTGCCAGAACATACATATAAAGTCTGGTTTGCCAATTTTTAGCTAAATATCTTTTATCTGGTGGTTGAGGATAGGTTTTCCAGTCAAAAATATCTGCCTTTTCCTGATCTGCGATTAATAAATCATAAATTACTGTGATTAAGTAATCTTGAATTTGCAAAGTCCGATAATGTTCACTGTCTCGAAAAGTTTGCTCATTAATATCAGGTGTTAATATTTCTGGTGCAGCTTGGCTAAAATCTGTCATCCAAGTTTTCAATGTTTTCAATTCTTTATCTTCTTTATCTCCTTCCAAAAAACTATTAATTGGTAAACCCATTTCTCTCTGCTGCATTAATAGGTGAAAACGACTACCTAAAATTTGCGTTTCTTCTTGTTTAGGATCTGTGGGTGTGGTCAGTTTTTCTAAATAATTATGTTGAAATTTACGCGGACAAGCTGCTAGTAAATTCAGGTGTCCTTGGGATAGTCTAAATAGTTGAGTGGATGTTAATAGCATTTTTGCTTTTTGTGCAATAAATTACTAATTACCAATCTATCAATTTTTATTGTTTATTTTTGATTTCCGTCGCGCAAGTTCTGATATAGGGAT
>NZ_JAYGHA010000025.1:59813-62187 GCF_034931405.1 Anabaena sp. UHCC 0451
GATTTTTTCAAAATTCAAATATGAGTCCTATATTTGGGTTGTTGACTTTTTCCGTGGGGCGCGGTAGTATTCTAATATAATGGAGTGTTGGTAAAATTTTTAAAAAGCTTATGTGCCATTATATTAAAGATGCTATACAGCATAGCACGCACCTGGAGAAAAATCAACCCTTTACAATACGGGTTCTTTCATTTTTTTCCTGTTAAATTAAATACATAATAATTACCCATTTCCAAAAAATAAAAGGCAAAAGGCTGAAGTTTAAATTTCTCTTTCATCCTTTCACCTTTTCATTTAGTTAGAGTTGTTAGCTCGCGCATCCTTGACGGCCGCAATGAAAAATAAGACAGTCAGGGGAATGCTCAAAGCTAGAATAATGGCAGTAGTTTGGACACCGAAATCAGGTTGTCCAGAACTGAGTTCAAAAACAGAACCAACAGCAGCGATCGCTGTAAAACAAGAACCGCCTAAAAATAAACCGCTTTTTGGAGTTAAATACACAACTAGACCACCCTACACTACTGGTTTTACGGCTTGATATGAGAAGCCATTTTTAGATAGTTCCTCTGCCAAAGTCAAGGAATTTTCTACACGATCCACAAATACCACACCATTTAGGTGATCCATTTCGTGTAAAATACATCTTCCCAGCAAATCATCAGCTTTTAATGTTTTAGGACGACCATATTCATCTTTATAGGCAATTTCTACAACCTGGGGACGTTTGACATCCAAATAAACTTGAGGGATACTTAAACAACCTTCTTGAGCTACACAAAGCTTACTGCTAACCTGTTTAATGACAGGGTTAATCAACACTAGCGGTGGTACATCTGGTTTATCTGGTTCACAGTCAATCACAATCAGTTGTTTATTAATTCCGACTTGGGGTGCAGCCAAACCAATACCATCCTCGCTGTACATAGTTTGCAGCATCTCCCGCACCAGTTGGCGAAGTTCATCATCTATTTTTGTTACCCGCTTTGCAGGTTGACGCAGAACGCGATCGCCTAAATAATGAAGCTTCAAAGGTGGATTTTTTAACTTTTTCTTCTCTACAGCAATATCAGAGGGCATGATTCTCGTGACTTAATGGTGAATGTCTTACTAAATATAATTCTATCGTTATTTGGTTTGTGATTGGGGACTGGGGACTGGGGACTGGGGACTGGGGACTGGGGAGATGGGGAGATGGGGAGGTAGGGGAAGAAACGATTTTTACCAATGCCCAATGCCCAATGCCCAATGCCCAATGCCCAATGCCCAATGCCCAATTACCAATTACCAATTACCAATTACCAATTACCAATTACCAATTACAAAGATGTTGAAATTTTTTACCAAACTAGATTATCTACTCAAAGAAACTTTTCTGGGGTTACTGCGGGGAGGTTGGATGAATTGGGCAGCTGTCAGCACCGTGACAGTGTTACTATTTTTATTTGGATTAAGTCTGCAAACTTCTTGGCAAGTAGAAGGACTCCTCAACCAGTTCGGTAGTCAGTTGGAATTATCGGTTTATCTGGAATCTGGTATTCAAGCAGTCAATATTCAACCAATGATAGCAAATATCCCTAATGTGGGGGGAGTAGAAGTAATTACCAGAGATCAAGCTTGGACAAAGTTAGTAAAAGAACTAGGTTTGACTGATATTGAAGGTGCGAATCAACAACTAGGGGGTAATCCTTTGGTGGATGAAATCAAGGTAAAAGCGGCAAATCCCCAAGTTGTACCCGATTTAGCCACACAGTTAGCAAAAATTCAAGGTGTGAATGTGGTGCAGTATGTAGATGAAGCTGTAAAACGTATCGCCCAACTACATCGGGGTTTAAATTGGCTGACTTTGACAATTACCATTATTTTAACTTTAACTGCGATCGCTGTCACCACAACTACTATCCGCCTCATTGTCATGGCGCGTCGTCGGGAAATTGAAATTATGCAATTGGTAGGTGCTACTACTGCTTGGATTTATTTACCATTCCTTTTACAGGGAATCTCTTTTGGTTTGGTTGGTGGAGCGATCGCTTGGAGTTTTATTTCTGTTACTCAACAATTTATCAACCGCTTACTAGCCAATCAACCTGAGTTTATCCAATTTATTAGCAACGGTTTACAGCTGTCTTTTTCCCAAACCTTGCTATTACCCCTCATTCTCCTGGGTTTTGGTGCAACTGTCGGGTTAATGGGTAGCTTATTCGCTGTCCACCGTTTTGCTAACAGGTGACAGGTGAAGAAGCAGGGGTGCAGGATGCAGGGTGCAGGGGGAAGTTATTTATATTTTTCCCAGTCCCCAGTCCCCAGTCCCCAGTCCCCAGTCCCCAGTCCCCAGTCCCCAGTCCCCAGTCCCCAGTCCCCAGTCCCCAGTCCCCAA
>NZ_JAYGHA010000025.1:62244-84068 GCF_034931405.1 Anabaena sp. UHCC 0451
AGTTCCCAGTTCCCAGTCCCCAATCATAAAGAACAAGGTATTTGTAAAGCCTGTCTCAATAAAGTCTCATATTCTTTATTACTGATGGGATAAGCGCCAAATCTCTCTAAATGAGGATTCATCATTTGTGCATCAAATAGTAAAAATTTCCTTTGGCGCAATCTTTCTACTAACTTGACCATTGCTACCTTAGAACCTTCGGGAATGTTGTAAAACATCGATTCACCAATAAAAGCACCACCAATCACAATCCCTAAAATTCCCCCAGCCAGTTTATCACCTTGCCACGTTTCAAAACTATAAGCATAACCAGTTTGGTAAAGTAGCCAGTAAATTTTTTGTAATTCTGGAGAAATCCAAGTAGTTTCCCGGTTAGCGCATCCAGCAACCACACCCAGGAAGTCCCGGTTAATCGCTACTGTAAACCTTTCTTGGTTGAGAACTCGTTGTAATGACTTGGGGTAGCGAAATCTTTCATCTAAGGGAATCAAAGTATGATCCTTACTTCCATACCATCCCAGGCGATTATACTCATCAGCCATGAGAAAATAGCCTTGGGCATAACCCCGAATAATAGCAGCAACATCATATTCCATAGTTCAGCTAACAATCACAATAAGCCTCAGAGAAACGCAAGTTGCTGTTATAGCAATGATCAGGATGGTTAAAAAGGAGATCAAGTGATGATGAAACTCAGACTAAAACAGGGTTTCATTTCTGACTCCTGACTCCTGACTCCTGACTCTTGGTTCTTCTGAGATTACTTTGGTACACAAAATCTATTTAATATATACAAACATGACTCAGCCAATTCCACCCATTACCCTACCACCATCTGAAAATCCTCAGCTAGAAGGCGAATGGTTGCAAAAATGCCTACTGCTATGGCTGGATACAGAATTTCTTCCCGAAGTAGTTAATCAAAAAATTGCCCAACGTGCAGCGCAGATTTTTATGAGACAACGGATGGAAGGAGAAAATGATTTAGGATCTCTGGTAATTGCCATTGTCACAGAGATGCAAGCATTTGATTTTTCTAAAAGCTTTTATGGAGAGTTTGCGATCGCCAACGCCGTTAGCGATCTACTCTTAGATAGTCTGGGAATTGATCATTGTTGTGGTCAATAATAATTTGGTCATTAGTCATTAGTCATCGGTCATTATACTTTTGACTTTTGACTTTTGACTTCCGCGAAGCGGTTGACCACTAACTACCAGCTAGACTTGACCACGCCAGGTAATAAACCTTGGTGCGCCCATTCCCGGAGAACGTTCCGAGATAGTCCAAAATCACGGTAAACGGCTCTAGGGCGACCTGTTACCCAGCAGCGGTTTCGGCGACGGTTTGGCGCACTGTTACGGGGTAGTTGTTGAATTTTACGGTGAATTTCTAGCTTATCTAGGGGAGATTCTGCTGATCTAAATTCTTCTAACAGAGCTTCCCGCTTGACAGCATACTTTTCCACCAACTTGGCGCGTTTCTTCTCGCGCTCAATCATACTCTTTTTGGCCATAAAATCCCTAATGTACTAAAAGGCAGTGTTTCCTATTCTACTATAGTCACAAGAAGTTGAGAACATCATTTATTTACTTTACTCATGCACTATGGGAAAGGGAGTAACTTAAAATCATCAAATTACTGAGGCGTAAACGCTTCAACTGGCTTTCAACCCTACTATCAAGCACGGATAAGTTTTTCCGCCAATCTCCAAAACTTAACCTCAAGGGTTTTCAGCCTTTTTCCTGATAATTTTCATATCTTAACCCGGACTATAGCTCAAGGTAATTGAATTAATAACTAATATAATATCCAATAGAAAATGCTTATGAAAATTTCGGCTGTTAAGTTTTTCCTAACTTCTCTGTGGTTAATATTTGGCTTTTTAGCTACAAATTTCAATAATACCAGTAGGGTTTTAGCGGAAGCACCCCCGGAATTTTCTCATGTCATTAATGGTCAAAAAATTACTGTCAATAAATCTGAGTTTGGGGTGAGAATAGTTGATTCTCAGGGTAAGGCTAATTTTTTCCCCACAACTAAAATACCACTCAAAAAAGGTGATGCTTATGGTTGGCGAATTCAACTGCAAAATTACCGGGGTAAAGTCAAATGGCGGGAAGTTCTAAGTTTACCAAAAACTCCAGAAACTTGGGCTACACAGGAGAAAGATGAGAATTTTTCCTTATCTGCGGATGGAAGGACAGCTACAACAACGCGCACGCAAACATCTACAAATGGTGTGATTGAAAATTTTTGGCAGATAGCTCCTGGTGATCCTCTTGGTAAACATAAAATAGAGGTTTATATTGATGATCACATAATTGCAATTTTTGAATTTGAAACCGTAGAATTTTAGATTCAGGAGGGGCGAACGGCCGTTCGCCCGTACAAAAGTCAGAATTAAAATTGTTTCTGACTCCCTGGTGGAATGTCTGCGACTTCGCTTTTATTCTTCGTCTAATTCCAGTTCTTCTTCTTCTTCTTCTTCTCCATGTGCTTTAGATACAGCAGAGTTAGCAGAAACTACAGCCCCTTTATCTAGCTTTTCACGCACCTGTTCTTCAATTTTGGCAGCAAATTCTGGTTTTTCTTCTAGATATTTGATGGCGTTGTCTCGACCTTGGGAAATGTTATCACCGTTGTAACTGTACCAAGCACCTTTACGCAGGAGGATACCTGTTTCTTCTGCTAAGTCAACTAAACAACCAAGGGTAGAAACTCCCTTCCCAAAGATAATGTCAAATTCGGCAATTCTAAAAGGCGGTGCTACTTTATTTTTGGCTACCTTCACCTTCACGCGATTACCAAATTCATCTGTGCCTTTTTTCAAAGTTTGAATCCGGCGAATATCCAAACGCACGGAAGCGTAAAATTTCAACGCATTACCGCCCGTTGTGGTTTCTGGACTACCGTAGGTGACACCGATTTTTTGCCGCAATTGGTTAATAAAAATTACTGTGCAACCAGATTTACCTATGTTACCTGTAATTTTACGTAAAGCTTGGCTCATTAACCGGGCTTGTAAACCAACGTGGATATCACCCATATCGCCTTCAATTTCGGCACGGGGTACTAGTGCTGCTACGGAGTCAATGACGACAATATCAACTGCGGCAGAACGCACCAGTTGATCAACAATTTCTAAACCTGCTTCACCTGTGTCAGGTTGGGAAACAAGTAAATTGTCAATATCTACACCTAGTGCGGCAGCGTAAGTAGGATCTAGGGCGTGTTCAGCATCAACGAAGGCCGCAATACCACCGCTTTTTTGCACTTCTGCGATCGCATGAAGTGCTACTGTAGTTTTACCAGAACTTTCCGGTCCATAAATCTCAATTACCCTTCCCTTGGGTAAACCACCACCTAAAGCTAAATCCAAAGTCAGCGCCCCAGTGGAAATTGTCTCTACACGCATCCGGGTAGCGTCACCCAAACGCATGATTGCTCCTTTACCAAAGCTGCGCTCAATCTGGTTGAGTACCATCGTTAGTGCTTTTTGCTTGCCAGTATCTGCTGTGTTGGTTGCCATTAGAGCCTCTAAATATAGAATTTAAGAAAGTTTGCGTTGGGAGTTTGACTAGAACAGATATACTATTTTAACCGGAAAATGCGCGATTGGTAATTTTTTGGGAAAAAGTCGTAGGGGCGAAGCATTCGGGCTATAAATTATCGGTTTTTTCCCAGGTTTATCTTCCGAATGCTTCGCCCTTACAGGAGTGATAAATTATCGGTTTTTTCCCAGGTTTATCTTCCGAATGCTTCGCCCCTACAGGAGTCAGGAGAAAGATAAATATTTCCTGTTTCCCCAATCACCAATCACCAATCACCAGTCACCAGTCACCAGTCCCCAATCACCAATCAGCAATTTAATACTGAGGAACAGAAGAATCTACTTCTTGACTCCAGGCATTAATTCCACCTTTGACATTTGTTCCCACAATACCCGCTTCCTTGAGGATAGCAAGAGCTTTGGCAGAACGTCCGCCCATCTTACAATGAGCTATCAAGCGGTGTCCGTTGAGTAGTTCTTTTACCTGAGTAACACCATCACCATTTTCAATATCTGGTAAAGGTACTAAAACCGAACCAGGAATTTTCGCAATTTCATACTCATGGGGGTTACGTACATCCAACAGTACAAAATCTTTTGCATCACTATCTAGTAATGCTTTCAATTCCGTAACGGTCATTTCTTGAATTTCCATCTGCTGTTTTGCTTCTTCTGCTTTTGCTTGGGGAATACCACAGAATTCTTCGTAGTCTATGAGTTTTTCGATGACTGGACGAATGGGGTTAGGACGTAATTTCAACTCTCGGAATTTCATATCCAAAGCATTGTATAGTAACAAGCGTCCGCTGAGGGTGTTACCGTTACCAAGAATAATTTTGACAGTTTCCGTTGCTTGAATAATACCGATCATCCCTGGTAAAATTCCCAGTACACCACCTTCTGCACAAGAGGGAACCATTCCTGGTGGTGGTGGTTCGGGATACAAGTCACGATAGTTAGGACCACCTTCGTAGTTAAATACGGTTGCTTGTCCTTCAAAACGGAAAATAGAACCGTAAACGTTCGGTTTGTCTAATAATACGCAAGCGTCGTTAACTAAATACCGAGTGGGGAAGTTGTCAGTTCCATCCACGACGATATCGTAAGGACGAACGATATCTAAGGCGTTTTCCGAACTTATGCGAGTTTCGTATAAATCAACCTGACAATGGGGGTTAATTTCATGAATGCGGTTTTTTGCTGATTCTATTTTCGGTTTACCTACCCAGGATGTACCGTGAATAACTTGACGTTGCAAATTGGAAGTATCCACCACATCAAAATCAACAATACCGATGCGGCCAATACCTGCTGCTGCTAAATATAACAGCAATGGTGAACCTAGTCCACCTGTACCTATACATAATACACTGGCAGCTTTGAGGCGTTTTTGTCCTTCTAGCCCCACTTCTGGCAAGATTAAATGGCGGGAGTAGCGTTCGTAGTCGTCTTTCGTTAACTGAATTTCATCCAGATTAGGATTTAGCATAAGAGGAAGATGCAGAATCTCAGAGTATTAATGTTAACTCAAAGTTGCTAAGTTTATAAGTTCTATTTTTTTGGGTGGCTGGTTGGGGGGATTATATCACATTGGGGGCTGGGAAGGTGGCGATCGCCTACGGCACTGGCGATAGCGTAGCGTGGCGTTAGCCATAGCCAATCGCACTTCTTGGGATTGAATGATTTTATTTCACGCAGAGGCGCAGAGGCGCAGAGAGATGAGAGTATTTCATTTTTAATAGTTTTGATGTGTGCTAACTAATGTAAATAATTATCACAAATTTAGTAATTTAGTAAAAATGTTGCTGTTGTGACATGAAATGTATTAGTATAATTTTCGTATTTTTAATTTTTAGTTGTTTTCTCTGAAAAAAATTAAATTTTGACTAAATTTGGTTTTACGTTCAAAAAAGCGCCAGGATTAATTTAAGTCAGCAATTAGCAGGAAATAAAATATGAGTGGCAGAAAAACTTTTAACGTGACTGCTGGTATTTCTACTGAATCACAACCGGGTTTATTCGATGGGATAACTTCGGCAGTACAAGCTTACCAAGAACGCAAGCGTCAAGAAAGAGAAGCTGCGATCAGAAAAGAGCAAGATATACAACAAAAAATTGCCCAAATTCGTTCTGGTGCTGCTAGTAAAAAGATTGTTGTTCAACAACCTCAACAGGTTAAATTTAATATCACAAATGTGACAATAGATTCCGATATCAAGCAAGCTTTATCTCAAGATGCACAAAGACAGGTGCAGAACTTGAAGATACAATTACCGAGTATTAATTCAGAATATCAAACTTTAGTAGATCAACAATTATTAGATGCTGTCAGTGTCCAACAAGCTATACACAAAACAGAAATAGCATTACAGAGTAATAATCTAACGGAGGCACAAACATATTTGCAAGTATTAGATGATGCTCGTATTCAAGTAACTCAGCAGATGAAAACCGAGTGGATAGCACAGCTTGAATTTATACAATCAAGATTAGGAAATTTACAGCCTCGTCTTCCTCATAGTATTACTCAACAATTACAAACCAAAATTAATGGTATGTGTAATAGTTGGCAGAGTCTTAGGGATGCAGATATAACAACTTTACATCAAGAAATTAGTACCTACGAATCGCAAGCAGAACAAATTCAAACTGCGGCTGAGAATTTGGTCGCATCTTGGCAGCAAGTTGGTTATATTGCCCAAATTGCAGAAATTAATGATGGTGATCTAGTTATTGAAGTCGAAACCCATGAAGGTGTAAATACCCAAATGCGGATACAGTTTGATGGTCAACAAATAGATTTAGCTGGTCCTCATGATGAAGAGGGTGAGTCTTCCTGTGCTAGTCGTACTTTTGATGTGATTGAACTGTTCCAACAGCAAGGTTATCAGGTGGAATGGACCGAATGGAATGGTGAACCGGTTGATCAAGAATGGCGAAATGTGGATATGGGGATTATTTCAGTAAAAACAACTATAGAGCCTGATTTTAATAATACAACTGAACGACGCTCTGAAAGTATCGGCGATTAGAAATCACTGCTACACAGGCAAAACCCACCTGCGTGGGTTCCAACTCCTAATTTAAAGATGGTAAATTATGACACAACCTCTATTACTAAATATAGCCAGTTGGTTGCCTCGTTCTTCTGCCAATGGTCCAGGAACTCGAATGGTGATTTGGGTGCAAGGTTGTCCTTTTCGGTGTCCAGGTTGTCAAAATCCCGACTATTTGGAATTTAAGTTAAATCAGGTGGTGACTGTAGAGGAAATTTGGCAAAAATTCCAACAAATGCCAGATTTAGCGGGGATTTCTATTTCTGGTGGTGAACCCTTCGCTCAAGCGGTGGCTTTGGCAGATTTAGCGCGTCGAGTCCAAACCGTAGGTAAAACAGTAGTTTGTTGGACAGGGTATCAATTAGAACAACTGCAATCAGGTAATATTCCCGGTAGTCAAGGGTTACTAAATCATATAGATTTATTATTGGATGGCTTATTTATACAACAGCAAATTAGTAATCAACCACTAAGAGGTTCAAATAATCAAAAACTGCATTTTTTATCAGGGGGAATTTTAGAGACTGATTTGGTGAATATACCGCGTCAGGAGTGGGTATTAGGTTCAGAAACATTAACTTATACGGGGTTTCCTGTGGAATACAAGCAAGTTGATCAGGGTGGGGTATAAAATAGATGAGTATTGTCGTGATAGGCGATCGCGCAACTGGCAAAACCAGCATGGTGCGAGCATTAGCGGAAAATGGCAAATATGTACAAATCTCAGATGGTAATATCCTAGCCAGAGATTTATACAATCCAGATACTAAAGAAATAGCTGGTACAGATCAATTAAAAACCAGAACATTAAGCATGGAGGTAGACTTACCTGCAACAGGTATCAGACAACTAAATATTTTATGGATTGATACCCCTGGAGAGTTTTGGAGTAACCCCCAACAAAGAAAAGATTTTCCTGCTGCTTGGCAAGCAATGGAAGATAAAGTTAAACAAAGTAAGGCTGTAATTTTAATATTACCTCCCCATCAAAGTCTTGTATCTAGCACTCGGATAAATCTGGCTGCTAATCATCTGCAACCAGTGAATCCTTTACCTAATGCTGATCAATGGGTGAATCGTTTACAGAACTGGTTAGAGTTTTTTGAACAACATTGTAAACGAGTCAAACACATAATTATTGCTCTCCATAAAGCCGATTTATTTTGTGATGTGGAAGCAGAAGGAAAGACTTGGAGATATAGACCGGATAGAGGAGGTGCTGCACCTTGGTATGAATATAGTGATCATGTAGTTGACGCATATTTTGGGGTAGCAAATCAAGTAATTCGTAAATACAAAAGTACAGAAATTGGTTCTCGGACAAACTTCTTTATTACTAGTACCGAAAGTCAAGAATTACTAGAATTGCCTTGGCTTTATCTTGCTCCTTATCTGATTTATACCTAATTCATGAAAAAAATATTATGACTCAAAGTATAATCCTGAAAAAACAACAAGCAACTGGCAATGATATTAGAATCATTGGCTCGCGTAAATCCGGCAAAACCACTTATTTAGCTTCATTATTGCGGCTACCCGATGAATTAAAAAGACAATTTCCGGGTTTAAAAATTACCCCAACTTCTGATGATGCAGAAGAACTTATTGCTGCGGCACAGAATATTTTAGAAAAGGGAGCAGTTTTTCCAGGTACAGATATTGGTGATGAACCATATTTTTCTTTTCAAATTGAAATTCCCTCTAGTAGAAATTCACCAGGAATAACATTAAATCTAAACGTTAAAGATTACGCAGGAGAAACATTTGAATGTGCAGCTACACCTCACCAATCATCTGATTTTGAAGAGTATTTAGAAGATTGGTTAAGTGCCCAAAGTTGGATGATTATGCTCACAGATTGGGAAGCTACCAATGATAAAAAAATCTATGCACCTGCTTTAAATAAACTCCTGACAGAATTATCTGAACAAGCTGGTGTGAATGAAACTTTCAAGAAATTGAGAGTCGCAGTAGTAATTAGTAAATGTGAACGAGGAGAACTTTGGCCTTGTCGTTTAGATGCTGAAGAAGATTTATTTAAAGTTAGATTAAAGGAAACCTATAAAGTTTTGAAAGAAAAATTACCACCTTCCAGATTGCGGTTTTTTGCCTGTTCTTCCTTTGGTGTTATGGCGGATAGCTATGGACAACATGATCCTCGTCCTAATCGTTATATACCCGATGATGGCAGTTCTGCGGAGTTTATTGCCCATTTACGAGATGTGGATGCTTGGAAACCCTTCGGTTTAATTTCCCCACTTTATTGGTTAAGCACAGGGAGGGTATTTCATGACGAACGCCTCTAATATTCCCTTAGACATCGCTGGAAATCAGGATTTTCGGGTTATTGGTCCCCGTCGTTCTGGCAAAACAGCTTTTATGGCCGCCTTAGCTCGTTGGCCAAATGCTAAATCAGACAGTCCGATTCTTTCTGTTGATCCCTATAATGACGAAGCCGGGGAATTAATTAATATAGCTCAGGACATTTTAGAAGATGGCAAAGAGTTAGCAGGTACACAATATGGTAATGATGCAGAAGATCAACCTACCTACTCTTTACTAATTACCTTAAAAGCTAAATTTTTCAATCATCCTCTTCCAGCATTAAAAAACCAACCTATCAGACTGCGGGTATCCTGTCGGGAATATTCAGGAGAACTGATTAAAGAATTACGAAATATTGCCAACCCTGGATCACATTTAGTTAGTTATTTAGATGATTGTGCCACAGCATCGGGCTTATTGATCCTGATTGATAGCACTGCTACCAAAACATCTGATAAAGAATATGCTCAAGCCTTAGAGTATTTGCAAAGAGAATTAAATGAACGATTAAGTATTAATACTGGAGGATTACAAAACTACCGCATAGCTGTGGTATTTACTAAATGTGAACAACCTCCAGCTTCAGGTTATTGGCAGAATATAGACACTTTCCTGGGTTTGAAATTTCCCAATGTTAAAACTACATTAAACAAATGGCGTAATAATTGGGGATGTTCTACAAATTACTTTTTTTGTTCTACTTTTGGCACAAAAGGAACACCACCAAAACCAAACTTCAAGAAGAAAAATAGAGATAGCGGTGGAACTTATGGAGTAATTGATAAACCAGGAGTATGGCGGCCTTTAGGTTTAGTTGCGCCCTTGTATTGGTTAGCAACGGGTAAGGAAGATAATCAATTAAGAGATATTAATTAGGAAAAATTGAGGAGAAGATAAAATGACAGGTATTCCCATTTACCAATTTTGTAGAGCATTTGATAACGTCCGTAAGTCAGATGTATATGGATTCTATGTATCTGGTGGTTATGCTTTTGAGAAAATCACTCGTTGGAATAAAGAAGTTCCTGAAGAGATTCGTCAAGCAGTAATTAATGGTTCTTTTGCTTTGAATGATAATTATCCACCAGAGGAAGATGATTTTGCTCTTATTGCTAGAGAAATAGATGATAAATACTCGGTTTTAGCAGTTGCTAATAGACAACTAGATGATGGTGGTCGTCCTACTATTGGATATAAATATTTTTGGTTAGACAAATCACGATTATCTCAATATGTTGATGGTATTGGAACTTTAATATATTGGTGGGATGAGCAAAAACAGCCTAAATTTGATATGGCTGAATTAGTTGAACAATCAGCACCAGAAATATTTTACTGTGGACAAGAAGTTCAGAAAAGAAATTTTCAAGAACCTTGGTTAAAAGAAACTTGGGCAACAGTAGAAAAACTACCAAGTATTCCTCATACAGTTATAGTTACAAAACAGGAGTGGAAAGGATTACCTGAATACATAAAACTACACTATTTAGCATTAGGTCTTAGTCTTCGTACTACTTTTAAAAATGCTTGTGCTTGGGCTTGGAATGTGAATAAAATAGCATTTCCAGAGAATTTTTTAGCTATCTTTTACGCTACTCCAGAGGATATACCTAAGAATCTTCGTAAATTTTCCTTATCTCCATTATATTTACCATCACCACAAACACATAATCCTCATAATTCAGATCCTAATTCTAATAATAGTGCTATTACAGCAACTACACAAAATACATCTCCACTTGCAAAAAATCCTGGTCAAATAGCACCAGACAAAAAGATTAGAAAGTGTTTAACAGATATAGCAACCATATTTACTAATCAATGTAGATTAGATACCACAAAAACTAACGACCTATTTGGATATTTAAAAGATTACCCAGATGAAGACTGGTCTAATTTTATAGATAAAACTACTCTGAATGCACCTTCTGGTAATGAAAATTATAAAGAATTAATATATCTGATTGCTCCTAATCATATATCATCTCAAAAATGGCTATTAAAAATGGTTGCATCATTGGAGATGGAAACTAAACAAGCATCTCTTTTTGAAGATTTTAGAAATAAAACAATAAATTTATTAGGTTTATCTGAAGATAATAATCAACCAACTATTCCAGAGTTTCAACGAATTTTGTTAGAAGCTAGTTCTAATTATGATGTTCAAGTCAGTCAGAAACTAGAAAATTCTATATATTTTGGGATTTCTTTTTTGTTGGAAAAAGTAACGAATCCAGATCAAAGGACTGATGTAGAAAAAATTAAATACTTATTAATTCAATCGCAAACTATCTGGAGCGATAGTTTTAAACTATATGCAAAACTTGTTGCCGCAAATATTTTGTATGAAGATAATGATAACAACAAAAAATATCAATCAATCATAGATTTTTCACAACAAATTATCGAAATTTTAGAAAAAATAAAAAATACTAATCATAAAAATCAACACTATAGAGACTATCACGCTTTGGCTCAAATATTTCGTGAAATAGAACAAAAAGATTTATCAGAACTGTTTTATCGCATGAGTGGAAATAGCGGAAATCAGATTCCTCAAGATGTTCGTACTGGTCTTTCCAACGAAATTAGATCAAGAATCTTTGGTGTACCAAATCAAACAATGTTTGGACAAGTATCTTCCACTCCATCAAGTCATAATGATCATAATGATAGAGGAGATGGTGGGGCCAAAGCTATATTCGGATTTTTATTTTTTTTAGCTGGTAATATCATTTTTTTTACCTCTATTACACACTGGCCAAAACTGATTATACCTCGTGTATTAACATATTTAATATTCACAATTAGTGCTATTGTATTAACAGGTAATCCATTCAAAATAAGGAATGTCAATATACAAGCTGCTTTGAGTTTTATATATCTTTTTGTAGCAGTTGCATTTTTAGTAGGAAGTTTTGACATCCAAGCAATATCAAAAAACCAAATTTGTTCAAATGTAAATTTGATGGAAAGTTATGAAAATTTTGAAAAATGCTATAAATCTACTCAAGAAACACAACAACTTAAAATTATGAATGCTTTTGTTCCCAATGACCCAGAAAATAAATTTGCGAAAGACCAAGCTAAATTAGCTAATAAATATATTTCAGAAAGCACTGACAGAGAGATGTTTGATGAAAGGAAGAAAAAATTAGAATTCTGTAAATCAACAAAATATACTTTTTATGGTGAATGTGTAACAGCTAAGGATAGAGATTTTACCAGTTACTAAATCACTGAAAACATAAGATAAATAACCCATGAACACCATTCCCCTGAGAACCAGCTTTTATACATTATGCGGCATAGTTTCCGCCTTAATAGGCTGGAGTATTAGTCAAATAATCTGGCAAGAAATAGGTACTTATTTAACGCCATTTATTCCCCAAGGATTTAATCTTCCTCCCTACATAATCTTATTAGTAATTGTCACCCCCTGCATAGCCAGTGGAATGATAATTGCAGAAATTTTTATCAGTAACCCTACCCGTTATAAAGCTAATTGGCGAGTCCTTTCTCGCACATCCTTAAAAAAAGTATTTCTTGTTGGCGCATTTCTCGGTTTAGTCCTGAGCATTTTCAACTGGATGCTATTAGCAAGTAACTGGTCAGGAGGTTTTGTCAGAATCATTTCTTGGATAATTATTGGTGCTTTTGCTGGTTTAGCAGAAAGTATTAGTTGGAGTTGGCGAAGTATTGAAGGAACAGGTAATAGAGTCATTCAACGCATTATTCAAAGTACAGGATTTGGTGCAGGTGCAGGATTTTTCGCTGCTAGTTTTTGTGAAGGTGTCAACAGAGCATTAGGTCAATATCAAGAACCCTTTGGTTTTTTCTTATTTGGTGCTTTATTAGGACTAGCTTTGAGTTTTTTCGCTACCCCTAGTTATCAAGTAGCATTGAGAGCAGGAACAGGTTTTGAAGCTAAAAAGAAACCCCGGAGTCGAAAAGCTGCAAATACTCAAATCAAAACTATTCATACCAGTCCAACACAAATACTTCGACCAGCTTTAAATAATCAATCTTTAAAATTTATTCCCGATGATGATTACAAACATATTGAAGAAGGTATTTCTATTCAATTACCAGTAAAAACCAAGAAACCTATAATTATTGGTTCTGGTGATGATGCAGATATTTATATCCCTCATTTACCAGAAAGATGTGCGTCTTTACAGGTTAATTCTGGTACAGTAATTATTCGTTCTTTAGCTGAAGATGCTGTACGTATTCAGCAGAGAATTTTAGCAGAAAGTAAAACTACCACTCTTAAACATAACCAAATTTTGACACTTTACCATGAACACGATGAAGAAAAATTCTACAGATTCATTTTCTATAATCGTCTCCTTGACCCCCAAGCTTAAATTATTAATTGTTGCTTTTTTACTGGGATTTTTACCTTTACCAGTTCTTGCTAGTTCTAAAATTGAAGTATCTCCCCGTCCTACAGATGGTGATATTGTCAATTTAAAAGTTAACGTAGTTAATAATGATAATATCCCCATTGAAGGTCTACAAACATCTGATTTTAAAATAGAAACAGCCAGAATTATCGCTAAAAGTCAAGGTACTCCTATTAATCTTCAATTCTCAGAAATTAATAGATTGAAATTAATTCCACCAGGAGAACAATTAACTTCAGATCCCGCTTATGTTGTCATTCTTTTAGATATGAGTGGGAGTATGAAAGTTGAAGACGCTAGTAGAGTTAAAAAAATAGATGGTGCTATTCGAGCGATTCAAGGATTTATTAATTTAGTGCGGGAGAAAAATTTACCTGTACATATTTCCTTAATACCATTTGGAGAATCAAATAAAGCTCAAGACAATTATGAAGTCAACCAAGAAATTATTGCTAGTAATTTATTACCTGCAAATTCACCAGAATTAGATAAAAGAGTAGCTGATTTAGCATCTTCTTCAACTAATGCAGGAACTAATTTATATGACCCTTTAAAAGAAGCAGTACAGTATTTAGGTAACAACTCCCAGGAGTTTACCAGAAAAGCAAATGCTAACCGGAATTTAAATGATAATGAAAAACCAATTCCTCCCAAATTAGCTGTAATTTTACTATCTGATGGTTATCACAATAGTAATCGAGCTACAGAAAATGAACAATTTGAGAAGTTAGAAAAAGTCTTTCAAGAATATCCTACAGTGAGGGTTTACACTTTAGGTTATGGAGAGTCTTTAAGAGAATTAAGAAACCGCGCTGAAAATTGTAATATTCCTTATAGTTTATTAGATCGAAAAGAAGCAGTTGATTTAATTCAAAAGTGTAAACTTCCATCGGGTGACATATTCAACTATATTGTTGATCAACCAAGATTAAAACAAATTGCCGAATTAACGGGAGGTATTAGCAAATTTCCTCAAGATGCTAATGAAGCGGTAAATAGTTTAGAAACTTTTTTTAAAGCATTACGAGAATACGAACTGCAATATAAACAACTAAATGCTATACCAGGAGAAGAATATCAAGTACAAGTTAGCATTAATTCTTCTAGCAGACAATTAAATATGAATGCTGAACCTGTAAAGATTAGAATGCCTAATATATCATTTTATAAACTACCTTTAATTCCAGATCGGTTAATTATCTTAATTTTAACTTTAGGGCTTTTAGGTGGTGGTTTATGGTGGTTTAAGGGTTGGAGTAAACAACTAAAAGATGAAGCTGAACGTTGGATTTAGGATATTCAAAAAAGATCCCCGACTTCTGATATTAAATTATCATTTATTTACAAGATAAAAATAGAAGTCGGGGATCTGAGTATTGTGACTTAAGTTGGGTTGCGCTTTGCTTAACCCAACCTACGAAAACGGGTTAATTAGTGGGGAATTTGGCTAATAATTCCTCACGAGACAACTGAGATAAATTGAGTAATAAATCAGTTCTTTCTGTGAGGGAAAGTTCCATAATAGGAGTGACAACAGCAGATAATTCTTCATCTAAATTACCAAAACGTGCTGTTAGTAAACTCACTACTATTAACCGCAGTCCTTCTTCCAGTCCTTCTTGTCTTCCCGTTTGCAGTCCTTCTTCACGCCATTCTTCCCGTTGTTTGAGATATGCTGGTGATAAAGTCATAATTAACTCCCTATCTTCATCGGTGATATTAGTGTTAATCTCTATATTTTTACGCCAAGATGCTAAAATTTCCAGTAGATAATTACGCTGGTTTTCTGTGGAAACTTCAACTAATTCTTGTACTGCTTGTTTCTGGGTTTCTCCATTACCTAACACCCTTAACCATAGTGTATCCTGATTTTTGGGTAATTGGTTAATTGCCACAATGGCGGTTTTATGCGATTCTCCTAAAAAATAAACTCCTGTTTCCCAATCATCTTTTAGTGTAGCTCTAAATCCATCTAGCTTATTTTTTGAGCAAGTTGGTGTTAAAATCCATAAAAAAGGAAACTCGTTTTCCATTATCCGGCGATTTTCTCTTTTTGCTTGTCTAAACAATTCTTCATGAAAGCTGTATAATTTTGACATACAACTTCTAATTGTCACTTCATTAGGAGGATTACGAAAAGGTTCAAATAAACAGCTTGTAACTGCCATTTTTGCTAATAATCCTAAATCAGAAGTTACAGGTTGTGATTGATGGGGAACAAATAAAATATCAATTTCCCTAACTTCACTTTTTACATCTTTACCAATTTCTATTTCTCCTAAAGATTCATTAATCGTAAGGGCGAAGCATTCGGACAGAATATCAATGGTTTCAGCGATAGGTTATCACCCGAATGCTTCGCCCCTACAAGGGAAAAACAGATTACCTAGCATTACTGAATCGACGCTCTAGGTATTCTTTCGCAAATTGATCATGTGCTTCTCTAGTCATACAAATCCATCATTAATAATAGTGTTTTCATGATGTCTGAATATACTTTAGTTATCAGAATACCACAAGCAGGAAATAAAGAAATTAGCTACTCTATTAATTTGAGTGGATTACATGAAAGCTATCCTGAAGATTATTTTCGACAAGAAAATCATCGTTTTCTGATTAGTCAAACTATTGAACAACAGTCAGCAAGAAAGGTTGATGTAGGAAATTTATCTTTAATAGTTTCTAGCTGGATTTCTGATATTAAAGTTGGTCGTCATCGAACTATAGTTACTCTAGATTTACCATTAGATTCAACTATTGCATTAGAATCTGTTGTTATTCCCAATCAAACTATTACTGCACCAGCTAAACAACCATTAGCATCTTCGACATCTGTAGTTAAACCTGCGAAAACTCCTAATACTATTATTCAAAATTCAACTAAAACTAATCCTGCGGAAACACCAGCAGAAAAGCCAAAAACTTCATCTCCAGATATTCGTGCAGATAGCAATAAAGCTGATTTTTAAATAAAATAAAAAAAAGGAATTTTAAAAATATGAAACCTGAGTTACCATACAATAAATGTCAGCAAGAATTACAGGATTTATTAAAGTCTCGTTATCCGTTAATTTTCTTGAGAACATCAGAAGAAAGTCGCGCTATTCGTTGTGTCATTGATGCTCATTTAGCAATTCTCAATACTGAAGATATTCAAGATGGAGAGTTAGCGCAGTGGAGTAGTACGGAAGGTTTTCAACAAAGATTAGAAATACCAACATCTGTAAATCAAGCAGAATGGAAAAGATTGGGTAATGCACTTGATAAAAATGGTAATCAGATTTTACAATCTTTGGAGATTTTACAAAGTCATTTACAAGAACAAGTTGGTAAAAATATCAACCGACAACATACTTATTTATTGCCAGATTGGTGTGTTTTATTGCGTCCTGATGATTATTTGATAGCAAGAAGATTAAAAGAATTAATAGTAGCAATAGATCAAAAAAGACCTTTAGTAAGAATGTCTTTAATTATCATGGGTGCAGATTGGACTATTCCCACGATTCTGCGGAACATGGTACATATTATAGATTTACCTTTACCTGTGGAAGAAGAACTGTATGATAATGTTTTCAGTGTGGCTGTAGAAAAATATGGTTTAACAGAAGCAGATGCTTGGAGATTAGCAGAACAAGCTCAAGGAATGCCTTTACAAGCTGCAATTCAATCTGCTAAATTATCAACATCTCGCAATTTGTGGATCGATCCAGAAGCTGCTGGACAACTATTATTAGAAGCCAAAAAACAGGAAATTAGAAAAACTGGAGTTTTAGAATATTATGCTCCCTCTGGACAAGGTTTGAGAGATGTGGGAGGATTAACTAAAGTTAAAGAATGGATCTATAGTCGAGAGTCTTGGTTTGCTCAAGATGGACAGCCAGAATTACGTCCTCGTGCTATTTTACTAGAAGGTTTTCCTGGTTGTGGTAAAACATTTATTGCTAGAGCGATCGCCCAAGAATGGCACGTACCACAGATTAATTTTGAAATTGCTCGTTTACAATCACGCTGGGTAGGAGAATCCGAAAGTAACACTTTTCAAGCACTCAGAGCTATAGAAGCATCAGCACCAAATATCCTATTTATGGATGAAATTGAAAAGGCTTTTGCAGGTGTGGGAGGTGATAGTTCAGGAGTGAGTACCAGACAGTTTGGGACATTTTTATCCTGGTTAAATGATCATGAATATCCGATTTTTTTCATCGCTACTTCTAATGATAGAGAAAAATTGCCTCCCGAATTATTTCGTGCTGGAAGATTTGATGAAATTTTCATAGTTATGCCACCTAACACAGAGGAAAGATATCAAATTTTGCAAAAACGAACTAATGTTTATAAATTACCACCAACTCCATCCTCAACCTTAGAATATTTAGTAGATAAAACCGCAGGATATTCAGGTGCAGAATTAGATAAATTAGTCCGAGAATCTATATATTTAGCTGGGTATGGTAACATCCCAACAAAAACTGATTGGGAAAATGCTTTATTACAAATTAGTCCTCAATATCGTACTCCCAATATGCAACAATTGTTGCGGAAATATTTAAATTTATTAGCAGGTGGTGGTGGTAAACCTGCATCGGAATTAGAGATAGGTTTTTTAGACAATCTAATTATTGAATCAAAGCAGGAATGAAGGGCAAAACGTAAGAATTCAGGTAAGGTAATAAACAAAGTTAAAAAAATAATCCCCACAGATGGGCGTGGGGAATAAAAAACACAGCTTAGATAAGAAATGCTGAGACAATAGCAACAAAAACGCTATCTACTGCTCAAAAATCCAATCAATACTATTCCCAGGATAATCGATCCACCACCGAGTACAAATGACCAAAAGCGATGATAGCTGTTGACAATTGTGCCACTTTCGCCTTCTAGTTGAATTAAATCCATCCAGGGCATTATACCGCGACGGAACCAACCAGCAGTTCTCACTTGTTGGCCTAGCAAGCTTTGTACCCGTTTCATACCAAATAAGAAATTACCAATGGGTCCAAAACGAGAAGCATAATGTAAATAAAGCATTCCGCTAGGATCTTGGAGTTTGAGGTCAGAACCAAATTTATAACCGGAGTCACCACGGCCAATTAATTCCCCTTGTAGCATGGCTGGTTGTCCCCGTAAAGGACTAGCATAGGGGTCTGACATTAAAGTAAGGATGTCTGTGGGTGCAGCTTTGGAATAGTCGGGGAACATAACAAAGGCTTTAACTAAAATTCCCATTCCTAAACCAATAAATGGCGCACCAATTATTAAACCGGGGTTGCTGGAAGTGGACAACATGAATACGCCGATAATTAAACCCAGGAAGAAACCGATAGTTTCTGCACCGTAAAGGACGACATCTAAGAAGAAGTTGCCATAAAGTTTGCTTTTGTTGAGGGTTTTACCTTCACCTATGACTTTTCCCATGTCAAACTCTGTGGGTAAACCCAGTTGTTCGGCGTAGGTGCTAAGGGCGCGGACTCGTTTACCTGTGAGGGGATGGGTTGAGTTTAATTCCATCCACCAACCCCAAGGGTTAAACATATCCCATAAAAAGACGCGACCAATTTTTTGCGGGTCGGAGGCGATGCGATAAGCTGTACCTGTGGAAGCTGCGGCTTTGTGGTCATAAATGCCTAAAGCGCGAGTTCCTTCAATTAAACGGCTGGGTTCTTGGGAACGTGAACCTTCTTCAACGATGCCATAGGCAATTTTCACTAAGGCGCGAGAAAGTCCGTTAGGGTTGCCTGTGGTTTCCGCTGCAAAGTGGTCTGCAAAGTATTCTCTGGTGCGAGAGAGATATAAAAGTAGGTAAGTACCGATAATATAAAAGATGTAAGCAACCATACTGGCTGTTTGCAAAGCATCTTTGAGTTTGTTATCTCCACCACCACGGGTAAATCTTCTGGCTGTGCTGTAAACTAAGTAGCAAATCTGCACTAAGGTAGAAGCTACTGTCATTACGGCAAAGTCCCAATGGACGATGTGACCTAATTCGTGGGCGTAAACAGTAGCAACTTCATCATCATCTAAATAGGTGAAAAGTCCTTGGCTGACCACTAACCGCGCACTGTTTGGTAAAGAACCGTAAGTAAAAGCCGTGGGGTTTTGGTCGTCTATTATTCCCAGTCTGGGAGTTGTGATATTTTTTTGTTGACAAACTTCGCGAATGATCTTTCCTGTTTCTGGACTGAGGTGTTCAATTTCTGCTAAGTTTACCCAACGAGTTTGGTAAAGCCAGCTTTGGCTTAAGTCCATTAGGAAGGGAGAAAGGAAAAAAGCGGCTAGATTGAATACTAAAGTAATACCAATGGCGATCGCTAAACCGGTCACAGGATCACTACTATTGGTAATCAAAACTAGGCTTAATCCTAATACAAAAACCATGCCAAATAGTAAGGCAATGGTAACACCAGATGCTAAGGCTAAACTACCACCTACGCCACCCATAGCCAAGTGCATACCTACGGTCGCAGCCCGTCCCGCTTTTGGCATTTTAGACTGGGCTGATGAGAATAATGGCCTGTCTTGTTCTGCCCATTCTCTCACCTGTTGGTTGTCACTATTGATTAACTTTTGCCAGATAATTCTAGCTTGTTCAGTTTCACCTGTTTTTTGATAAGCTTTCATCAGCCACATTTGGGCTGTTAGATAATCTGGAGAATTCAGTTCTAGAGAATTTTCGGAAAATTCCTCTAGGATATACACTGCTTCTTGATAGCGTCCCTGTTGAAAGGCATCTAAGCCTGATTGCAATGACATGATGATTTCCCTGATCAAAAGGGTGTTATTTTGTAAGAATTCAGGAGCCAGGAGTCAGGAGTCAGAATATTTGATAAATCGGTAAATTATCAAAGAATGATGTTTGACGTAACCGTTAAAAAGCTGACTACTGACAGATTATAGCTAAATTTTTACATTCTTTTTATCTATGAATACTCAATAAGTACAGGATTTGTCATCATTAGTTCGCAAAAGTTAAAGAAGAAGGGAACAGGAGGAGATGGGGAGATGGGGAGATGGGGAGATGGGGAGGTGATGTTTACCAATGACTAATGACTAATGACTAATAACTAATATTAAGATTGTTATATTGTAAATTTATTTTTGTGATGACTACTTTACAAGTTGCTGTTCCGTTAATTGAAATTGCTCAAAAAACCCGTTTAGCTGCTAGTAAGTTGGGTGTACTTTCCACTGAGGAAAAAAATCAAGCTATTAATGCGATCGCTCAAGCTTTAGAATCAGCAAAAGAAGAAATTATACAGGCAAATGTAGCTGATTGTCAAGCGGCTATGGCGGAAGGTATCGCTAAACCTCTTTATAAACGTTTACAGTTAGATGAACATAAATTAAGGGATGCGATCGCTGGTGTGCGTGATGTTGGTAAATTAGATGATCCTGTTGGTAAGGTACAAATTCACCGAGAAATTGATTCTGGTTTAATTCTCAAACGTATTACCTGTCCTTTGGGCGTTTTAGGTATTATTTTTGAAGCCCGTCCTGAAGCTGCAATTCAAATTGTTTCTTTAGCAATTAAATCAGGTAATGGTGTCATTCTCAAAGGTGGAAAAGAGGCTTTACGTTCTTGTGAAGCGATAGTTAAAGCCATTAAACAAGGATTATCTCAAACCTCTATTAATCCTGATGCAGTACAATTGCTAACAACCAGATCAGAAATTTTAGAACTCTTAAAATTAGATAAATATGTAGATTTAATTATTCCTAGAGGTTCTAATTCTTTTGTGAGATTTGTCCAAGAAAATACTCGCATTCCAGTATTAGGTCATGCTGATGGAATTTGTCATCTTTATGTAGACCAAGCGGCTGATTTTCATAAAGCAATTAATATTACTGTAGATTCTAAAACTCAATATCCAGCAGCTTGTAATGCTATTGAAACTTTATTAGTTCACAGTAGTATTGCGGCTGAGTTTTTACCAAAAGTTGCTGAAGCTTTAGCGGTGCAGAATGTAGAATTAAGAGGTGATAAACGCACTTTAGAAATTTTACCTAATCTTGATTTAGCAACAGAAACAGACTGGGAAACAGAGTACAGCGATTTGATTTTAGCTATGAAAATTGTTGATTCTTTAGAAGAAGCAATAAATCATATTCATGAATATGGATCTCGTCATACAGAAGCAATTGTGACAGAAGATTTAACAGCAGCAGAAACTTTTCAAGCGTTAGTAAATGCAGCGGGAGTTTATCATAATTGTTCCACTCGTTTTGCTGATGGTTTCCGTTATGGTTTTGGTGCAGAAGTGGGAATTAGTACCCAACAAATGCCACCTCGCGGACCTGTTGGTTTAGAAGGTTTAGTAACATATAAATATCAAATGTGTGGTGATGGTCATATTGTGAGTAGCTACACAGGTGCAAATGCTAAATCATTTACTCATCGAAATTTAGGATCATCTTAGAATCTAATAATTAGATCCCCGACTTCTTTTTTAATCTTGTCAATAAAGATAAGTTGATTTCCAAAA
>NZ_JAYGHA010000025.1:84212-86294 GCF_034931405.1 Anabaena sp. UHCC 0451
GTCGGGGATCTAGGCAATACCCTGCAAGTATTATTGATTTATGCTAAGTTATTAGCAGAATAGGTTAAATATATGTATAAGTACCTGCCCAAATTATCAGTATTCTTGGTAGCTGTAACCGCGTCACCATTTTTGTTACTCCCGGCCACAGCAGAAACCAGATGTCTCAACTATTGGGTTAATCCCGCTACAGGAAAAGAGGAGTGTTTAAATCTACCTATTAAAAAACAACCTGTTGTTGATGCTAAAAAACCAGCAGATACACCAGCAGGATTTGAGTTTTTAACTAAATCAGAGAAAGGTGAACATCTATTTATTCAAGTCAACAATACAAGGCGTGTTGATGGTATTTTACAATCTTTCCCCACAGTAGTCACTAAAAAACTTAACGGAAAAATGTATGATACAAGATACCAGGTTAGCTGTAATCAAAGGCTTGTATACATTACTTCTAGTTCAGATTATGCAGTTAATAATTCACTCTCGATAGTAGTTAGTGAACCAGGAACAATTGGGTATATGATTTGGGATAGAAGTTGTGCAAATATTCAGCTTTCCACATCTACTGCTAATGTCAGAAAATGGAGAATTGTACCTACCCTATGTGGAGAATACAAGGTTAAAGTAGTCGATCAAAATAATGTAAAACCACGGCGGTTAAATCCATATAAGTTCATAAATAATGGTGGTCATTTATCAACATTAAAGCCAAAGAGAATCGGATTAGATCCAGTTTTGGGTAACAGGCAAACCTTCAATAAAACAAATCAAAATTACAATCCAGTACAACCACACATTGAATTTAACTTTCAGGAGAATGATCAAATATCAGGAGGGTATAACCGGCGGAGTTGTCAACGTGATTACAGACATTGATTGATATAAAGTGCGATCGCTAACTACGCCATCGAAGTGTCTTTTCTTTAATTGGGTTAATGAAAGAACGCCCTTCAATTTGAGAACGAGCAAATTCTGCTTTTAATCTATAATACCAACGGGCTTGAGCATCAGCATCTCCAACTAAAGTTAAGGGGGTATTATGTTTCAAACCAATTTGTTGTTTCAGTAAAATTTCTCTATCTTGATTGAGAAAACTGCGCGTAAACGATAGCAACAATGGCTGGAAAATAGGAAACCAAGGTAACGTTGTGTAGAACATAGTTGTTTCTTCTGTTTCAGTTTCGGAAATGGGAGTAATTGCTGTGAGGTTACAGACGAGATGTTTTTCAGTGGATACTCTCTCAATCCGAATTCCTGGTAAACTAAATGAGATTTCGATCTGTGGATTTTCTCCAATCAAGCGATAGAAAAAGGTTTGCTGTTCTATTGGATGCTTTTGCATTGTAAAACCATACAAAGATGGTTCAAAGGCTTTAACTACTTCCTTTAGTGTTTGCGGAGAACGCCACCACCAAGCCTGATGAACGAAAGCAATATGAGCAGGATCAATCAATCCTACTACTGCATGATCAACATCACAGGGAAGACGGATAGACTCAATAGCTTGGTGGGATTGGTCGCCAAATTCAGGGATGCGTGGGATGTCTTCTAGTATTGAGGAAGTTTCCTCATTTGACATATAAATCCATATATTTCCTTGCGCTTCTTGTGTTGGATAAATTTTCGTTTCACTTCCCTTAGCAAAAACTTTACCTGAGCGATCGCGACTAAAAACAATTAACTCGTTCAAGAGGGTTTTGGAAATTATTTTTCCAGGTTTTAGCTGCTGACTCGGTAAAGCATAGTACCAAGTATTCCTTAAAAACAACGGTGTTTTAGCCATATAATTAATTGGGGGGAAAGGATTGTGATAGTATTGAATAAACAGGTTGAAAATTTTATTCAGAATAAAACTGGGTGGAATATTGAACATCCACCTGGGATATTATTGATACTTTAACCTTATGAGTTGATTAAATTTCTGTACTGAGGTACAGGCTATTTTTTGCTGTTAGATGCGTAAAAAATCCTATCTTGTCTCAGCTTTCAATTGTGGGTTTATTAGACATCTCCGAAAATTAAATGTGAGTGACTTGAAACCCTTGTAGAGACGTTCCATGGAACGTCTCTACAATCTTTTTT
>NZ_JAYGHA010000026.1:0-765 GCF_034931405.1 Anabaena sp. UHCC 0451
TTATTGGATTTTTAGAAGCTGGCGTACCTTTAGGAGTAACTTTTTCCTATCTAATTTCTGCCCCAATGGTGAATGAAGTAGCTGTGGTTTTACTGTGGGGTTTATTTGGGTTTAGGGTGACATTGTTGTATGTTGCTTTTGGTGTGGGATTAGCGATCGCCGCAGGTTATATTATTGGTTTGCTAAAACTAGAAAAATGGGTAGAACCTTTTGTTTGGGAACTCCAAAAAGCTAAAAGTGAACAACCAAATAATGAAGATGATGATTTGCAAATCACTAAATTAACATGGGGTGATAGATTCAAACAAGGACAATTTCAATCTAGCGAGATTTTTAAATCTGTTTGGATATATGTAGTTATTGGTATCGGTGTTGGTGCGGGTATTCATGGTTATGTTCCCACAGAATTTATCACCCGTTGGGCTGGTGCAAATAACCCTTTAGCTGTTCCTATTGCTGTCATTCTGGGTGTTCCTCTTTATGCTAATGTGGCTGGAGTTTTGCCCATTACGGAAGCCTTAGTTAACAAAGGAATGCCCTTGGGAACAGTGCTATCTTTTACAATGGCGGTTACAGCTTTATCATTTCCTGAGATGGTCATTCTCAAAAAGGTACTGCGACCCCAATTGTTATTAGTATTTATTAGTTTGATGACTATGGGGATTATTAGCATTGGTTATCTGTTTAATTTTCTTTAATCAAAACTGCGAAATTTTCCAGTTATTTGTTAAACTATAGGACTCATATTTGAATTTTGAAAAAATC
>NZ_JAYGHA010000026.1:857-44892 GCF_034931405.1 Anabaena sp. UHCC 0451
ATCCCTATAATGCTTTGAGTAAAGCTTGCAGTTTAAGTTGTACTTCAGCAAATTCTTTGTCAGGATTAGAACCTGCAACAATACCAGCACCTGCATAAAGTCTGGCGTAATTACCATCAATTAATGCTGAACGAATCCCCACAATAAACTCACAATTTCCCTGTGCATCTACCCAGCCCAAAGGTGCAGCATATAAACCCCTTTCAAAACTTTCATAACGGCGAATTTCCTCACAAGCAATATCTCTACAAGCACCTGCAACCGCTGGTGTAGGATGTAATTGGGCAACAATTTTTAAAGGATGAATGTTAGTAGGTACTACAGCAGTAATTGGTGTCCATAAATGTTGAATATTAGATAATTGTCGTAAACGCGGGGCTAAAATTTGGGGAAATAAACCGAGTTTGGATAGACGTTGAGTAATAAAATCAATTACTAATGTATGTTCATGTTTTTCTTTGGTACTATTTACCAAATTATTAGCATTATCGGCATCTTCATTAGGTGTTTTACCTCTGGGTGCTGAACCTGCTAAAGCGTCAGTAATTAGTTGCTGATTTTGAATACTAATTAAACGTTCTGGACTAGCACCGATAAAGTTTTGTCCCTTGCCATTACTGGTAGAAAATACATAACAATTAGGATGCAAATGTCGCAGATTATTTAAAGATTTGAATAAATTGAAGGAATTATATGATCTGACATCCAAAGTATCTGCTAAAACAATTTTTCTTAAATGATTAGAGGCAATTTTTTCTAAAGCTGATAATACAGAATGTTTAAATATGTCGGAATTTGTAATCTTGTTCTTGATAAAATTCGATGGAGAGATTTCAAGGTTTGGAGAGGAATTTACTAAAGATTGGAGTGTCTTAATTTGGCTTTCTAATTCCCGTAATATCGTTTGAATATTAATGCCGGCATGAATAAGATGATTGACAACTAAGGTGCAAGATGAATTTTTGACAGCTACCTGTAATTTAGGTAGAAAAATAGTAGCAGATGGAAATGGATAATCTAATTGATGATGCTGATCAAAAAAGCTGAAGCTACAAAAAAAGTGAGTAGCGCCGAAAGGTTGGTTAGTATTGCCAAAATTAATCACATTTTTGAGACAATCTTTGATAAATTCTTCAGTTTTACTAAATCTATGTTTACCAGCAATCTCTAATTTTGTGATCGCACCAATGGCTGCAATAGCTTCACCTTTACTTCTGTTCTCCAAGTAAAAATTTAATGTATTTGCTTGGGTAAAATTATCTAATACAACTAAAGGGTCTATGACATCAATATTTAAGGAAATACTAACAATTTGCTGGCTATGATTTTCATAGCACTTTTCCTGAATTGCTAACAGTAATTGATGTAAATCTTTATAGTCTACAAAGAAACTGCTGCGACATGGTGAAATTGTCATGGATGTATAAGTTAATTTATTTTAAGTTATCTTCCTAAAGTGTAATAAGTCGTGCTGGTATTTCTATAGGTAGCATATTAAGTGGCCATTAACCAGCCTCAACTTTGTTGGGTTCTGGGAAAACCGAGAACACATACTCTTGGAGGCTGCAAAATGTCAAGTCAAGTTTTGTGAACAGGAGGTAAACCAGCAATCACAAAATTAACATTTTTTGGTAATTCACTATCGTTAAATGTCTCAGCAAACTATAAAATCTAATAGACATCTCCGAAAAAGGCGTAGGGACAATTCATGTAGCTTGCTTCCCGCAGGGTCTTGTCCCTACAAAGGGTTTCAGGTTACGCATATTTAATTTTCGGAGATATCTAACTGATAAGAAAATTTCTAGTAATGTAACTGAACACGACTGATGACTACAAATCAGATATCAATCCCCAAAAATAAATTATGGCTGGCGGCTATTAAACCGCCAATGTACAGTGTTGCTATTATGCCTATATGGGTAGGTTCATCGGTAGCTTTTGCAGAAACTAAGATTTTTAATGGCGTAATATTTGCAGTTTTTATGACTGCGGCGATTTTAATTTTAGCCTGGGAAAATATTAGTAATGATGTTTTTGATGCAGAAACAGGTATTGATAAAAATAAACATCATTCTTTGGTGAATTTAACTGGTAATAAGCAGTTAATGTTTTGGTTAGGTAATTTGTGTTTAGGTTCAGGTTTGTTGGGAATAATTGCGATCGCTATTTTGCAAAAAGACCCGACTATTATTGCTATAATCCTGCTGTGCTGCGGTTTGGGTTATATGTACCAAGGACCTCCCTTTCGTCTAGGATACCAGGGTTTAGGGGAAATTCTCTGCTTTTTCGCCTTTGGACCATTGGGAATGACAGCAGCATATTACAGTCAAACTCAAACTTGGTCAATTACTAATTTAGCCGCTTCTGTGATTGTTGGTATTGTCACCAGTTTAGTTTTATTTTGTTCACATTTTCATCAAGTTAAGGATGATATAGCGGCTGGAAAGCGATCGCCTATTGTGCGTTTGGGTACGGAAACAGGTGCGAAAGTTTTAGTTGGGTTTACAGCTAGTATTTATCCCTTATCTTTGTTGTTAGTTGGATTGGGAATTTTCCCAAGTTGGATATTACTAAGTTGGCTAAGTTTACCCTTTGCATTTCAATTATGTCGTCATGTTCTAGAAAATCATCATCTCCCAGAAAAAGTCAGTAATTCTAAATTCATCGCTGTAAAAGTTCATTTTTTCAGTTGTTTATTTTTAGGTATAGGATTTATGCTGGGGTAATCAAATCAAGTTTACCCAGATCCCCGACTTCTTAAAGAAGTCGGGGATCTATACCTCTATATATTCTCATGAAATATCAATTTTCCTATCGTTCTATTCATCAAAAATTCACTCGTCCTGTAATTACTAATCATGGAAGTTGGGAAATCCGCGAAAGCGTAATTATCCGTCTGATTGATGTTAGAGGTAGAGTTAGTTGGGGGGAAATTTCCCCTATTTATTGGTTTGGTTCGGAAACCTTAGAACAAGTTTTAGATTTTTGTCGTCAACTACCAACAAAAATTACACCAGAGATAATTTTTGATATCCCAGATAAATTACCAGCTTGTCAATTTGGTTTTGAGTCAGCATTAGAGAATTTATCAGAAAAACCCAAACTTATTAATTACGACAATCTCAATTATAGCGGCTTATTATCAGCAGGAGAAGATGCTTTAAATCAATGGGAAAGTTTATGGAAACAGGGTTATAAAACATTTAAATGGAAAATAGGAGTTGATGAAATAGCCAAAGAATTAGAAATCTTTAATTTACTGATTCAGCAGTTACCCATATCAGGAAAACTGCGTTTAGATGCTAACGGTGGACTTAGTTATGAATCAGCTGTATTATGGTTGAAAACTTGCGAAAATCTAAAAAATAGAATTGAATTTATTGAACAACCGTTAACTTTAGATAAATTCCCAGAAATGCTGGAACTGAGTAACAATTATAGTACAAAAATTGCTTTAGATGAATCTGTGGCTACATTACAACAACTTAAAAGTTGTTACAAACAAGGTTGGCGGGGTATTTTTGTGATTAAACCTGGTATAGTAGGTTCACCATCTCAGTTAAGAAAATTTTGTCAACAATATCCAATTGATATCGTATTTTCATCTGTATTTGAAACTAGAATTGGTAGACAAGCTGCATTAAAATTAGCAGCAGAATTATCTAGAAATAATCGCGCAGTAGGTTTTGGCATCAATCACTATTTTACAGAAAAAGAAGCAAACTGGCCTCAATCTTTATGGAACAACCTTTAGATTATTTACGAAATCTTAAAAATCATGATTGGTTAATTGTTAAAAATAGCCAGGATTTTTATAATATAGCGACAGAATTATATTTAGAATTAACAAAATTATCAAAAAATGGAACACCACCAAAAATCATTTTAGCTGAAAGTGAACCAGTAAGATTTTTAGCCAGTTTTATTGCTGCTTGCGCTGCTAAATGTCCGATTTTTTTATGTAACCCCGACTGGGGAAAAAATGAATGGGAACAAGTTTTTGATTTGGTTGAGCCGGATATAGTTTGGGGACTGGGGACTGGGGAATGGGGAATGGGGACTGGGAATAATAACTTATCAGCTATCGAAAATTGGATTATGATTCCTACAGGGGGTTCTTCGGGAAAGATTAAATTTGCTATTCACACCTGGGAAACATTAACAGCTTCTGTAGAAGGATTTACAGAATATTTTCAGTTAAATTCAGTTAATTCTTTTTGTGTTTTATCGCTATATCATGTCAGTGGTTTGATGCAATTTATGAGAAGTTTTACAACTGGAGGTAAATTATTTATTACCTCATTTAAAGAAATCGAATCTCAGCGAATACCTAATATTGATATTTCAGATTTTTTTATATCTTTAGTTCCCACTCAATTACAAAGACTGCTGCAAAAGCCAGAATTAACTGCATGGCTTAGTAGTTTTGAAACTGTACTTTTAGGAGGTGCGCCAGCATGGGAGGAATTGTTAGAAAAAGCGAGATTTCATCAAATTAGATTAGCACCTACCTATGGAATGACAGAAACAGCTTCTCAGGTTGCTACTTTGAAACCTGATGATTTTTTGAATGGTAAAAATAACAGTGGGCAAATTCTCCCCCATGCGGAAATAACAATTGATAATATAACAGGAAATATTAATATTAAGGCTAAATCCTTAGCTTTAGGTTATTATCCCCAACTTTGGGAAAATCCAGATAATTTATTAGTAGATGATATTGGTTTTTTTGATGCAGAAGAATATTTACATATTCTCGGCTGTAGTAGTCATAAAATTATTTCTGGGGGCGAAAATATTTACCCGATAGAAGTTGAATTAGCGATTATTAAAACAAACATGATTGTTGATGTTTGTGTCATTGGTATACCTGATAAAATTTGGGGACAAGCATTAACAGCTATTTATATTCCTAAAAACCCAGATATTACTATTTTAGAAATTCAAACCCAACTCAAAAATCAACTGACTAAATTCAAAATTCCTAAATATTGGATTCCCCTACCAAACTTACCCCGTAATTATCAAGGTAAAATCAACCGTCAACAACTCCAACAAATAGCACTGGATTTTCTAAAAACTCAATAATTAATTACATAATTTCTTCCCTTGACTTTCTTCTCTCTGCGCCCTCTGCGTCTCTGCGGTTCGTTTCTAACCAAGAAATCATCTCATCGGGTAATTCCCGCTTAATTTTACTATTCGCATCAATACAAACGTGCCTAGTAACTGCTTTAGCAACTATTACCTCAGCCACCGTAATTAAGTATGTAATGTCGAATTTATCAACATTTATTTTTTGGGGAATTAAGCTAATCATTAAATTGTCACCGCAATACATCGGGCGTAAAAAATCTACATTTGCATGAACGATGGGAAAAGCCACATTGGGATGTGTAAAAAAAGTTTTGATATTGATGCCTGAATGCTGTAGTGATTCTTCGTAAGCTTCATGACACATACTTAAAGTATGAGCAAAATAAACCACTCCAGCTGCGTCAGTGTCTTGAAATCTGACAGTTCTTTGATATGTGAAAATCATTTACTAAGAATCCTCAATTCAAACAAAAAGCAGGTATTTTACCTGCCCTAAAAAATCATTGTACTCCACTGGGCAAAATTAGCAATTTAAGGGAATATATATATCTTCAGAACTGGGGTTAAGATAAGGACGCTGAACATCAATTAAATGCTGTGCAAAATGTTCATCAATAATCCGCATTCTTTCTTCAATGGCATTTTTACCTTTTTCCCAGGATTCTAACAAAGCATTAGCAACTATTTGACAACGGTTCATCCCAAAACTTTCTTGTGTGGCAAATTTTTGGTTTGGTTCTTCAGCTAAACTCAGACCGGGAGCTAAAAATTTTGTAAATAGGGGAATTTCTGGCTGAAAATAAGACTGATGTTGTTTGTAAACAGCCTGAAGAATTTTGTGAATTGCGGGATAATCTTGTCTTTCAAAGTGAAGTATCCCCGCATCATATCGTCCATAAATATTGGGGTTATAAAGAACTTCAAAACTAAAGGGAATATTAGCATTATTGAGTTGTTGGGTGAGGGTATCCATGAGAGCGATCGCACCCAATGGTGTAAAATTAAAATAAATTCGTCCTACTCCCAAATTAGCCAATGATGTACTTTGGCGTTCCTGTCCTAGATTACTAACAGCCATATAACACCCATTTTGTAAGCGATTTTTGGGCATCCAAATGGCAATTAAATCACCTACTTTTACGGATTTTTTACTAGATTTGAGATAACATTGTGGCTCAACATATAATGTCAAAGCATTTTTAGTTACGGCTATAGTCTTGTCTGGTTCTAATCTTAATACTTCCCAATTAGAATCATAGTGACCAATACCATGATTATTTTTGTGTAATTGTTCATAAAAATCCCAATCAATCCCCATATTATAGTTTTGATTTAAGCTTTGCTGTGGTGAATAATTACCATGATTAGCATTGGCTGATAGGACAGTTTGCAGTGAACCATTGTAGTAAATACCATGTAGAAAATTTCGCAATAGTAGAGCCAGATATTTATGTTGTAAATCTGGTGAATTTTGCTTGAATCTATTTGCTACTGTTGTGGGTAAAGCAAAGGGTTGATAATTAGGGTGTTGAATAGAAAAGTTGGATGAAATTTGAATATTACTGGCAATATCAAATAAAGAATTGATGACTTGATTGGTAGAATTATTTAACATTAATAAACTTGCACCTCCAAATTTAGAATACTAACTAAAATACTAACAACCACGTAGGCGAGTTTTTTCGTAATAAATCCGCAATAATTGTTTTTCTTTTTCAGGTTTAGCAATTGTGTTTACTCCGGTTACAGATTGGAGAATTTCTGATTCAGAACTGCCAAAAATAGTTAACACAGCTTGTTCCGGCATGGTTAATAGACTTTTAGCAACTTCCAACATACACAGATGGGTATTATCAAAGTATTTGCGATACTCAATCATGTTTTGAATTTGATGAGTTAGTGCCAAACCTGTAACCTGAATGACACGTAAGATAAAGTCTGGACGATATTCCAAAATCATGGGGAAAGCATGAAGATAAGCGCGGATTACTGCCAAAATTGAAGGTTGAATCACCTCTAAGGGTATTATTGCTAAATGTAGAGATTCTTCTAATTCTAGACTGTGATCTACGACTAAACTTGATAGCCAAAGTTTGACATAACTTGCGAGTAAAGTCCCTAAATCAAAAGCTGGATCTCCCCAAGCACAAGCTTCCCAATCAATCAATCTTACCAGACAATTATCTAGTTGTTGCCAACGAGAATGAACCAAAATATTGTGTAACTGTAAATCATTATGAGTTAAACAACAAGGTTTCCATTGATATGCTAAATCGGCAATCGCTGATTCTAAACTTTCATACTGCTGATAGAGGCTATGAAATTTGAGTGATTCAGTGGGAATATGACCAAAGATATCTTGATTGATGGAGTTTATACCTTGAGCCGGATTGTAATAGTGATAACGAAATTGTCCTTGGGGAGCAGTATCCATAAAATCACGATACTCTCGTTTTTGGAAGGTAGAACGATGTAATGTTGCTAATGTATTACCAATGGCTGAGGCAATTTCTATGGGGAAAATACTGTTGCTTTCGTGAAATTTCCCCAATTCCATATATTCGCTTAAGTAACTGCGGACAAGGATGGAATTTTCTTGATCAAAATGGAGCAATAATGAAGCGATCGCGGGAATATTACCAAGAACAGGAAACTGTTGCAGTAATGTGTGGAACAGCCACTCATTAAAAAAATCATGGGGACTGCCATCAAAATTAATGTGTCGTTCTTGTTTAACCAGAAGTTTACGATTATCTGCCAGCTTCACCAGTAAATTCCGATTATTACCGCTACTTTCTGGTAAATCCGATTCATATAATGCGCCATCTTCTGAGCTACACAGACCTGCTTTTTGCAGGTACTGGATAACATTTTGAGAAGACAGTGATAATATCATGTATGATTTTCCTAGTTTCTTAAATTGCTGAGAGAATTACTTAGATTTGGCTGAATTTAGTCTGAACGGGATGCGGTAGATAGCTACAATAGCGTAAACATTAATAACGATTGCTACTATCTAGTGATATCTTATTTATGCCAGGAAAACCTGCCAAAATGGCAAATTTACCTTTATTTTTTCTTTAAACTATACTGATCACACCATAAAATCTTTACACTATTGATAATAATAACTCTAGTATATATATTGTTCTGTGGTTAAATCTTATTGATAGTAATTTTTACTAACAAGTTAATAATTGCTAGTTGATATTGTTTGCTTTCCAGGAGTTTTTTCTCCATCCTCCCTGAATTGTCATAAAAATCACGTTGTTTTTTATGATATAATTGTACTACTTTACGGACTTCAGGGAGAAGTCAGTTTTCATTTAAACACTAATGCTACTGAGGAGCAAAAATTTGATTCAAGATGACAGTTAATGCCAGCATCCCCAAAATAATCATCAATCCCGCAGGCATAAATTTACGTGTTTTAACTAATCGAAAAGCAAAGAAAACTACTAAAATGCCAGTAACAACGGCGGCTAAAGTTAAACCCCAGGTTTGTCCTTGAAATTGGCAATAGGCAGCAATTATGATTAACAAACCACTAATGATACCACTGATTAAGGAAACTTTGCTCTTAGCCTGGGTGTAGCCAATGATTCCACCTACAAATGCTAAAATGCCATAGCCAAAAGCGGCAACTATACCTAAATTCATTGTTACGACCTGTGTTGATTTGGATTTTACTTTTAGATTCAGCAGACAATTACAGTTGATTGATGGATAATTCAGTGATGTCTACGGCAAATTCTTCGTTTTACACCAAAGTTCAATTCTTCCAACGTCAAGCTGCGTCTCTTTTACTTTACCAATCTGTCCTGGGCGGCGAAGTAGCGATCGCATTTCTTGATCTACTGCAAGCTATACGTTACACTGACGCTGATGGGCGCGACTGTCTTCAAGCTTACGGTAATTATTTTCAAGCTTTAGCAGCCAGCAAACAAACCTGGGAAGAATACTTAATTAGCCAAATTCTCATTGCTGACAACCCCTTTACTAGACTAGCTCAACAGCGAGAATTTACTGATTTACCACCCGCCTTAATCTCAGCAGCCCAACATGATTTACAAGTGTTACAAAATTTATATGAATGTAACAGTGCTGTTTTAAGTGAGTGGGTACAAGTTGTATCTCATTTGCCTATTTCTCCCGTTGTGTGGTATCAAGAACCAGAACCAGTCGATAGAGATATAGATAAAAATTTAATTAGTTCTCTGCAACAGTTAGATATTTGGGCAGATGCTATCAAAAATTTAGCAAATTATTATCAACAACATGGAACTGGTTTATTTGCACAATATCACGCTTTTAGGTGGCAAGATGGCCAGTTTATTGGTATTCCTGCTCATGATCCAGTTAAACTAGATGCACTGGTAGGTTATGAATGGCAAAAAGAGACTTTGTTAAAAAACACCAAGTTTTTATTGTCAGGACAGTCAGCACTGCACATATTACTTTATGGTAGTCGTGGTTCTGGTAAGTCATCTTTAGTCAAATCTTTATTGAATGAATATAGCCATCAAAACCTGCGCTTGATTGAAGTCGCAAAATCGGAACTACAAAAACTCCCAGAAATTGTCGAACATTTGCGGGGAGTGCCACAAAAATTTATTATCTTTGTGGATGATCTTTCTTTTGAGGAAGATGATGATGCTTTTAAAGCACTAAAAGTAGTTTTAGAAGGTAGTTTAACGGCTAGACCAGAAAATGTAGTAGTTTATGCTACATCTAACCGTCGGCACTTAATTCGGGAGTATTTTAGTGATCGACCGACCCCCAAAGATAACGAAGAAGTCCATGCTTGGGATACAATGCAGGAAAAGCTTTCCTTTAGCGATCGCTTTGGTTTAACATTAACCTTTGAAGCCGCAGATCAAAAAACATATTTACAAATTGTTCAGCATTTAGCAGTACAAGCAGGTATTAATATTAATGAAAAAGATTTAGAATTTCAAGCTTTACAATGGGCAACTCGTCATAATGGCCGTTCTGGCCGGACAGCACGACAGTTTATTGATTTTTTAAAAGCAGATTTAGCCGTGTATGGTAATAATGGAAATAGTCTGTAATTCACTTACTAATAATTTTTTATTTACACAAACTGATTTTCCAGAAGATGTGAAAAATAATGACCTTAATAACTACTGATTCCCACCAGGTTACTACGCTCAAAACAAGCAAAATGCAATCAGGAATAGTAAGTAATCGTTTGATTCTCGGTGTATGTGCCTTTAGTGTCAGTTTTGGTTTAAGTCTTGTTCCTAACTGGAATTTTACTCAAGCCCTAATCACAGGCATCATTACCGTACTGGCTACCTATTCAGCCGCATTATTTGTTGATAAAAGACGCAGAAATTATGAACTGCTGGTTTTAAGTTCTCTCCATAGAAAAATCAGAGAATTAGAAAGCTTAAAATATCGAATTGCCAGGGAAGTTGAACAAGTACAACAACATAAAATTATTCTCTACACAGAATCACAACAACTGCAAAATCAAATAGTAGAATCCCGTAATCAAAGAGACAGTCTTCATCGAGATATAGGCAATTTTGCCGGACAAAAAAAACAGTTAGAATTAGAAATTAATGGACTGATAAACGAACTACAAAATATAGAAAATAGCACAGAAGAACTCAAAAATTACTGTGCTGAACTCACATCTGAAAAACGCCGCTTAGAACTAAATTGCAACGCATCCCGTTCAGAAATCAACCAACTGCAAGCTCAGATAGAAGCTTTTAATCAGGAAAAACAGGAAATTGAAAATAACTTAATCCTTTCCAATAGACTCAAACCCCAACTAGAAGAAAAACTTTATGAACTACGGTTGGAAATTCAAGAGTTAGACATTAAAGTAGTCAATCAAAATAACTTACTCACAGAGACAATAACCACCAGGAAAAATTTAGAAAATACTCTGACTGATTTACAAACCCAAAAACAAACCCAACAAGCGGAAATTAGCCAGTTACAAAATCACATTTCTTTATTACAAGATGAGCGCGACTTATTACAAAACCAAGTTTGGGAATTACTCCAAAATGTAGAAAATCTCCATCAAGAACCACTAACTGATAATATCCAAGAAAGTGAAATTGAATTATTTCCTTTTGATGAATTACTAGAACCTATAAATTCCCAAAAATCAAATTCTTTACCTTCAGAATGGAGTAATTTTTTAGAAAATTTACCAACTTATCAAATCCAGGTATTAAAAGCTATAGTCGAGCAAGATAATCCCAAAGCTATGATTAAACAAATAGCTGAAGCACAGATAACTATGCCAAATTTATTAATTGATGGCATCAATGAAATTGCCAATAATACTCTTGGTGAGCTAATTATCGAAACCAGTGCAGAAATTCCCGAAATTTATCAAGAACATCTACTCAACATTAAACAAATAATAGCAGTGTATGAAAACTCCCTAAAGAAATCAACATCCTCAAACTAAAATAATACCATTTTCCATTTGCTTAATATCTGGAATTTGTACTTTTCTGCTATACTTTTCATGGTTATTAGATGTTGAAAATAAGTTGAAAATAAATTACAATCAACTGCATGACAAAAAACAAAATCTCGAAAAAAATCACCACAGCTTTGATTAATTCCCTTGGTGCAGGAGTAGTTCCCAGAACAGGAATTGAACATATAGCCGTAGGTAGAGAAAAAGAACTAAATAGTCTTTTCCAAAATCTCAATGATATAGCCGAAGGTGTAGCTGCATTTCGGTTTATAATCGGTAACTACGGTTCAGGTAAAAGCTTCATGTTACAAATGGTTCGTAACCGCGCCATCGAACAAGGATTTGTAGTTGCTGATGCTGATTTATCTTCTGGACGCAGACTAGCAGGAAGTCATAATGAAGGTTTAGCAACCTATCGAGAATTGATGAGTCGTCTGGCTACAAAAACCCGTCCTGATGGTGGTGCTTTAGTTTCCATTTTAGAAGGATGGATTAATAAAATTCAGCAAGAAGTAGCCAAAGAAACGGGAATGCGTCCCCATGACGAAGGATTTGATGAACAAGTAGAAATAAAAATTCGGGAAGTAGTTGGATATATTGAAGACTTAGTGCATGGCTTTGATTTTGGGAGTGTAATTATCGCTTACTGGCGTAGTTATCGCTTAGATGATGATGATTTAAAAAACGCATCTTTGCGCTGGTTAAGAGGAGAATTTAATACCAAAACTGAAGCCAGAGCAGCTTTAGGAGTGCGTGTTATTATTGATGATGAAACTTGGTATGATTATATCAAATTATTAGCTAAATTTGTCGCCGAAATAGGATATAAAGGACTGTTAATTTTAGTAGATGAAGCCGTAATTTTATATCAAATAACTACTACAGTTACTCGTGAAAAAAACTACAATAGACTTTTAGCAATGTTTAACGATACCATGCAATGTAAAGCCGAAAATCTTGGTATTGTTATTGGGGGAACTACCAAATTTTTAGAAGACCCAAATAGAGGGCTTTTTGCTGACCCAGCTTGGCGCAGACGTACCCAAGAAAGTAGATTTGTATCCCAAGCTAATGTACAGGAATATTTAGGTCCTGTAATTCGTCTTAACCCTTTAACAGCAACAGAAATTCTCACACTTTTACAGCGGTTAACAGAAATTCATGCACTGAATTTTGGTTATCAACCAAGATGGAAAAATAGTGATTTACAGGAATTTATTCAAGAAATTATCACTCGCTTGGGTGGGGAAGCATTAATGACACCAGGAGAAATTATTAGAGATTTTATTAGTGTGTTGAATGTTCTTTATCAAAACCCAGAAATTAAGTTTACTGAATTAATTCACGGTGCTAATTTTAAACCTACTGCTGCTGGTAAAGATGTTGATTTAGATGATGATGTAGCCGAATTTAGTTTGTGATTAATGACGTTTTATTTATTTAACCGCAGAGACGCAGAGAACGCTGAGGAAGAGAAAGAGGAGAATCTATTCTAATACTTGTCGATTAAGCTAAAAAAATTAAATTAGGTAGGTTGGGTTGACGTTAGGAAACCCAACATTTACGAACTTTTGTTGGGTTGCGCTTTCTTTGGACCCAACCTACAAAAACTCTTAACCGAACAGTATTGGAATCTATTCCATGCGGTAATTTTTGTTTGCAATTTAGTAACTTACTCTTTGGTAATTGGTAAGTCTAGCCAATCACTCAGTTCTTGCGCTAACCAATCAAGTTCTAAGGTACTCACAGAAAACATATTATTTTGACTGGTGTGAATTTCATATTTTATCAGTCCTGCCCAAATAATTAAGCAAAGCTGAGGAGCGAGATTATAATAAATATTGCTACGTTCCAAGCGAATAATATTTTTTCTTGCACTCGGAAACCTCGTATATCGTCTCATTCCAAATAATTCATGAGATAAAGAAATTTGTCTTTTATTGATAAACAGTCTTTTTCTTCCGAAAGTAGACATGATAATCACAAAAAATAATATCCCTATATTAAGTGGAAGTAGTAAGTTTGATAAAATGCCCAATAAGTTGCCAGTAAAACCCACTGCAATATAAATGGGAATAACTGAGATACAATACCAAACAAACATCACACCTAATTTCGACATTCCTCCTTTGGGGGAAATGATAATTTCTATAAAATCAGCATTTTTATTTAAAACTATCGTACTACCAAAAGGCTTATCTAAAATCAAATTAGATTCCTTATTTGCAGTATAAATTTGCTTTGTAGGAGCTTGCAAAGACTGTAAAGCCTGTTGAGCAGAAGCCAAACGTTGACTCAAAATCGGTTGTGTCATCCTCCGCAACCAATTACTAAAATCCGGGCTAATATTAGCAGCTTGTTCAAATTTAATCACTAAATCTTGTTGCGGTAAATCTGCTGGATGTTGACCAGTAACTAAATAAATTAAAGTTGCACCCAAACCATAAAGGTCAGATGCTGGACTAGCTTTACCACTAAATTGTTCAGGTGGCATATATCCATAACTACCAACAATAGTCATGGTACTATTGCTTCTAATAATAGTTTGCACAGAACCAAAATCAACTAAATAAACATCACCAACACTATTACCAGAACGATTTGTTAATAGGATATTACTAGGTTTAATATCACGATGAATTACTGGTGGTTGCTGACTGTGTAAATATTTGAGAATTTCTAGTAATGCTTTAGCTATTTGCTTAACTTCTTGTTCATTGAAACTGCGTCCTGCTTTTAGTTGAGTTTCTAAAGATTGAGCAGGAATATAACTTTGTACAAGTGCAAATCCTTTGTAGTTAGCAGCATCTAATTCAAAATAGTTTAAATAGCTGGGAATAGCAGGATGAGAAATTGATTTTAGTGTTTCGGCCTCGCGTTCAAACAACTTTAAATCTTCCCATTGAAATTCATCATCAAATGTTAGTAATTTCACTACTACCAGTTCTTGGGTTTGCAGGTCACGAGTTAATAGCGTTCTCCGTCCAGCTTTTTTACCCAGTTGCTGCTGTACTTCATAGCGTTCTAATAGCGTCTCTTTGGCAAAATCACCCAAATCTTGATTTATCATTTTCCTAAATTTCACAACTTCGTTGCTTTGATAATTATACTCTGTATGCCTATAGTCCTGTAATATTACTTAAAATAATCAAAAACCAGATATCCGACTTCTGACATCAATTCATCGTATATTTATCAAGATAAACAAATAAATTGGGGATTTTAATGACTAATAATACATTTTCTAGACTCGCACCTTTCATTCAAGAATACATTTATCTTCACAATTGGACAGAATTAAGACCTGTACAAATTGCCGCTTGTGAAGTTATATTTCAGACTGATGCTCATTTGCTAGTTGCTGCTGCTACCGCTGCGGGAAAAACAGAAGCAGCGTTTTTACCCATTTTAACTTTATTACAAGAAAACCCATCTACTACTATAGGTGTTTTGTATATTAGTCCTATCAAAGCTTTAATTAATGACCAATTCCAACGACTCAATGACTTATTAAAAACAGCAGATATTCCTGTACATTCTTGGCATGGTGATGTCTCTCAAAGTCGCAAAAATAAAGTTTTAAAACATCCCCAAGGTATTTTACAAATCACACCAGAATCTTTAGAAAGTTTATTAATTAATAAAAATCAAGAATTAACTAGATTATTTGCTGATTTACGCTTTATAATTATTGATGAAATTCACGCTTTTATGGGTTCAGAACGAGGTTGTCAAATTATTTGTCAATTACAACGATTAGCTAAAATTACTAAAATTCAACCCAGACGCATTGGTTTATCAGCAACTCTTGGTGATTATTCAATGGCGGAAAAATGGCTAAGTTCAGGAACAGATAAGCCAGTGATTACCCCAAATATTGAGGCAGGTAAGCGGCAAATTAAACTCGCTGTAGAACATTTTTTTATTCATAAAGATATGGATGAATCTGATTATGAACAATATATTTTTAATATTAGTAAATCTCGTAAATGTCTAATTTTTGCTAATAACCGTACCTACACAGAATCTATCATTTCTGCTTTGCGAAACATAGCCAAAAATACAGGATTCCCAGATATATATCATGTTCATCATGGTAGTATTTCTGCCAGGTTGCGACAATCTGCCGAAAATGCTATGCGTGAACCAAATACTCCTGCGGTGACTGCTGCGACTTTGACTTTAGAATTAGGGATAGATATTGGTTATTTAGAAAGAGTTATTCAATTAGAATCACCTTTATCTGTTGCTAGTTTTTTACAAAGATTAGGACGCAGTGGAAGAAGAGGTGAATCGGCGGATATGCGCTTTATTTGTGCAGAAGAAAAGCCTTTATCAGAAGCTTACTTACCAGAACAAATTCCCTGGCAACTTTTACAGTCTATCGCTATTATTCAACTTTATTTAGAAGAAAGTTGGCTAGAACCAATTACACCAATTAAATATCCTTTCAGTTTACTTTATCATCAAACAATGAGCATTTTAGCAGCAACGGGAGAAATTTCATCGGCGGCTTTAGCTCAACAAATTTTAACCTTACAACCATTTGCTAATATTTCAACCGATGATTATAAGTTATTATTACGATATTTAATTGATATTAATCACATTCAAAAAACTGAACGAGGTAAATTAATTATTGGTTTAGCTGGGGAAAAAATAGTTAATAAATTTCAGTTTTATGCCGTGTTTTCTGACAATCAAGAATATACTGTGAAACAGGGTAAAACAGAAATTGGTAGTATTGTTACACCTCCTGCTGTGGGTAATCAATTTGGGTTAGCTGGTAAAAGTTGGGAAGTTTTAGAAGTTGATTTTAAAAAGCAGGTAATTTTTGTGAAGCAAGTTGACGGTAAAGCTACTATTTATTGGCGTGGGGGTAGTGGTAATATTCATGGGAGAATTTTACAAAGAATGCGTCAGATTTTGTTAGAAGATACAGAATATAGTTATTTACAAAAAAATGCTAACTCACGTTTACAGGAAGTGAGAAAATTAGCGCGAAAAGCTGGATTAGATAAACATAGTATTCTGTTAATAGAAAAGAATAAATGCTGCATCTTTCCTTGGATGGGTACGGTGGCTTATCGCAGCTTAGAAAGATTGCTTAATTGCTTTTGTCGGGAATCTTTAGAAATTAGCAGTATTGGGGGTATGAATCCCTATTATTTGACTTTGAAATTAGGGAAGGATAAGTTTTCTTCTGTTTATTCAGAAATTGCTTCATTATGTGAGCAAAGAATTACAGCCGAACATTTAGTTAGTCATGCAGAAGCACCGGAATTGCAAAAATATGATCGGTTTATTCCTAATGAGTTGTTACGGAAGGCATTTATTAATGACTATTTAGATATGGAAGAAGTGAGAAATCAGGTTTCCTTTTGGTAGAGAAATTAAATTTAAAGCTATTTTTGTGGGGTGGACATTTGCCTATCACAATTATGCAAGATAGCACTAAATTTTAGTTATTTCTCAGAACTCCTAAACCAGCTTTAGTTTCAATATATCTTTTAGGCTTAAAATATAATCAGCATTTCCAGCTATGATTTGTTCGGTAATTGATTTTTGTGTCCCCATTGGATCAATAGTGATAATGCAGCCGGATAAGTCTAGCGTTTCTAACGTGAAGTGCATAAGGTTTAGGAGCTTCCAAATAAAAAAACATTCAACCACCTAACGCAAAAAATCTATCAAACCCTCATTCCTCTGCGCTCTCTGCGCCTCTGCGGTTAGTTGATTCGGATAATTTATTTTTTGGAAGTCCCTTACGCAACTGGCACATTGGTATAGTGCGCCAGACTGCATAAATTCTGCAAATAAACGGATTGTTGATATCTGATGCACCCTACAACAGATTTTTGGTGTGACACTTGCGTAAGTCCTACATCTATAAAATTAAGTAATCAATAAGTCTTTTTTTCAACTTAGTGATAATATTGTTTTAGAAGCTAATAATTTTGATTTTTTCTCTATCTTTTGATAGTAGATTTATCCGAGATTTTCACTGGTTTAGTGTATATCAGATATGTAAGATTTTGGACACATCCTATAGGAAGATGACTATAAATAAGAGTCGATTTAAATTAAGCATGGTGTGTCGAATAACTGCTTTCTATGGAGGTTTAGCGGAGCTAAACCTTTTTTTTACATAAATCAGGCAATAAGATTAATGAGCAAAAAATCATCCTTCCTTAAGACTGATTAATTTATCGAATCAAGTATCTAAATTATAAAAATATAATCTACTTCTACCCAAGGCTTGCTCTTTGATCAAGCCTTTTTTCATTATTTTACAGTTACAGTTAAACTTGGGATTATTTTTAAGATCCCATCATCAAGCAATACGTAAGTATTCAGCTATAGCAATCGTTCATCCCCAGATCCCCGACTTCTAAGATCAATTTATCATTTATGGACACAATAAACAAAAGAAGTCGGGGATCTTATCACCTCACCTGAATTCTTACAGCACATAATGTATTAAGCGTATTTTATTCTAAAAAGACTAAAAGAAATGGTGTTGTTTTGGATTAAACGCGAAGCAAGCAGATTTAATTAATTTTTGTCCGAATTTCTTATTCCCCAATTTTGATATTATTTCTCATTCCCGCACGGCTGAAAGAACTCAAAACCCAGAAAAAAACTATCAAAAAATCAACTACTTGCAAATTATCTGCATTAAGAGTTATGCTTTTATTAAAGCTAAAATCATGCTGCAATGTAGGCGAAAAATGAAATTATCATCATTACCTATTGAAAACTTAAAAGAATATAAACTGCATTTTTATCTAAAAAAAAATGATATTCTGTATACAGAATTGAATTTCGCACATAACTGGAGTAGTCAGGTTGATCCTACTCCAGTTTTTCACCTCAAATACCCTGTAAATTAAGACTTTCAGGAGGATTTGAGATAATTTGAGTACATACTTAATATAGCTCAAAATCCCAGCAAATATGGACAAGATCCTGATAAATAAGGGATTTTGAGTGAGTGCAAATAAATCCTGAACCCCGCTTCATAAATACTCGTACCCCAACCTAAAAATACTAGTACCCCTACCCAAAAAAATATTATTTAATTTTTGTAATCCTGGTAAAGATAGGGATTTATAGATTTGAGTACAAACATAATAAATCCAATAAATCCTATCCTGATATAACCAAACACCTATTTAGAAAGTGCTGCTATAAATCATTTATCGCCAATCACTTAACGCTCCTTAACAAATCAAAAGCCAAAAGTGAGTGGAGGGATGAGATAGCACCATGCCTGAAGTGAATAGGAGTCGCGGCTGTACAAACTTAGTCTAGCCAAGACCCACAGTTGACACACACCAGCCGAACCTTGGAGAAATTTTGGATTTTAGATTTTAGATTTTGGATTCAAAGTCTTAATTAATAGACTGTTGCCATCATCTCAAATAACACTAAAATAATCCAAAATTTGTATCATACTCATGCGGGCAAAGTGAGTATCAGACGTGACTTCAGTTCATAGGCATTGGAAGTAGCAACGGCATCTCCCACAGTGGCCATCTAGTCCACCGAACCCTTGCGAAATTCAATGACACTACCGGCTACAGGACTCCTCACCTCCTCCGAACAGGAACCCAATATCATCCAATCCAAATCAGGTGGTTGCGGTTGCGATAGCAGCACAACACCAGAAATGGACGAAAAACTCATAGAACGCATCGCCAAACATCCCTGTTACAGCGAAGAAGCACATCACCATTACGCCCGGATGCACGTTGCAGTTGCACCAGCTTGCAACATTCAATGTAACTATTGTAACCGCAAGTATGACTGTGCAAATGAAAGCCGTCCTGGAGTAGTAAGCGAATTACTCACACCAGAAGAAGCTGCACATAAAGTATTGGTGATTGCTGGAAAAATTCCCCAAATGACAGTTTTGGGAGTTGCTGGACCTGGAGATCCTTTAGCCAATCCAGAAAAAACATTCCGTACCTTTGAGTTGATTGCAGATAAAGCGCCAGATATTAAACTGTGCTTATCTACTAACGGTTTGATGCTCACAGAATATGTCGATCGCATCAAACAATTAAATATAGATCACGTTACTATCACCCTTAACACCATCGACCCAGAAATAGGCGCACAAATCTATTCTTGGGTTCACTATAAACGCAAGCGTTACAGAGGGATTGAAGGGGCGAAGATTCTCCTAGAAAAGCAGTTAGAAGGATTGCAAGCTTTAAAGGAAGCGGATATCTTATGCAAAGTTAATTCGGTGATGATTCCCGGAATTAATGACCAACATTTGGTAGAAGTTAACAAAGCAATTCGTGAAAGAGGTGCATTCCTGCACAACATCATGCCGCTAATTTCTGCACCAGAACATGGAACACATTTCGGTTTAACCGGTCAACGTGGACCCACAGGTAAAGAACTCAAAGAAGTTCAAGATAACTGCTCTGGTAACATGAAAATGATGCGCCACTGTCGTCAGTGTCGAGCAGATGCGGTAGGATTATTAGGAGAAGACCGCAGCCAAGAATTCACCAAAGATAAATTCCTGGAAATGTCTCCAGAATATAACCTGGAAACACGCCAAGAAGTCCATGAAGGAATTGAGAAATTTAGAGAAGAAATTAAACTAGCAAAGGCCAAGGTACAAACTGGCAAGAAAGTTGCTAATAGTCCTAAAATCCTGGTTGCAGTAGCAACTAAAGGTGGTGGATTAGTCAACCAACACTTCGGTCATGTAAAGGAATTTCAAGTCTATGAAGTGGATGGTAATGAAGTAAAATTTGTCAGTCATCGGAAGATTGATCAATATTGTCAAGGTGGATACGGTGAAGAAGCGACCGCAGAAAATATAATGAAAGCGATCGCAGATTGTAAAGCAGTTTTAGTTTCCAAAATAGGTAATTGTCCTAAAGAGAAACTGCACGAAGCTGGCATACAAACTGTTGAAGCTTACGACGTAATTGAAAAAGTTGCTTTAGAGTTTTACGAGCAGTATGTAAAGACTGGGGAATAGGGACTGGGGACTGGGGACTAAGAAAAAAACTTTTCCCAATACCCAGTACCCAACCACTAATCACCAATTCACAAGAAGGCAAATAATTATGGCTTACAAAATTACTAGCCAGTGTATTTCCTGCAAGCTCTGTTTGTCTGTATGTCCCACTGGTGCAGTCAAGATAGTAGATGGTCTACACTTGATCGATTCTGAACTTTGCACAAACTGCAATGGTAGTATTCACACCGTACCTCAATGTAAAGCAGTTTGTCCCACTGCTAATGGTTGCGTGAAACAAGCAAGTGACTATTGGGAAAGTTGGTTTGCTAAATACAATAGTGTGTTATTGAAGTTAACCGATAAACAGGATTATTGGGAACGTTGGTATAACACTTATTCCCAGAAATTCTCTGAACAATTGAAAAAACATCAAGTAGTGGTTTAGGTGAATGGGTATTGGGGATTGGGGATGAGGAAGAGGTAAGTATTCAGTTATAGCAATCGTTCATACCCAAATCCCCGACTTCACCAGATCAATTTATCATTTATGGTCACAATAAACAAAAGAAGTCGGGGATCTTATCGCCTCACCTGAATTCTTACAGGCAGAGTTTTTAGCAATTACCCATTACCCAATAAATAACTAATAACTAATGAGTGAAATGTTAAAGAATTGCATCTATCTTGATAATAACGCTACCACCAAAGTAGATTCTGACGTGGTTGAGGTCATGTTACCTTATCTAACAGACTACTACGCGAATCCTTCTAGTATGCACACCTTTGGTGGACAACTTGGAAAAGATGTAAAAGTAGCTAGAGAACAAGTTGCAGCTTTACTGGGTGCAGATGAGTCAGAAATTGTCTTTACAAGTTGCGGAACTGAAGGTGACAATGCTGCTATTCGTGCTGCATTATTAGCTCAACCAGAAAAACGTCATATCATCACTTCCCAAGTAGAACATCCCGCAGTTTTAAATGTCTGCAAACAATTAGAAACGCAAGGTTATCAAGTTACCTATTTGTCCGTTAATAAGCAGGGACAAATAGACTTGAATGAGTTAGAAGCTGCTCTCACTGGTAACACCGCCTTGGTAACAGTGATGTATGCCAATAACGAAACCGGCACAATTTTTCCCATCGAAGAAATTGGTGCTAGAGTTAAAGAATATGGAGCAATCTTTCACGTCGATGCAGTACAAGCGGTAGGTAAAATACCCTTGAATATGAAGACCAGCACCATAGATATGTTAACTATATCTGGTCACAAAATTCATGCTCCCAAGGGTATTGGTGCTTTGTATATTAGACGTGGTGTTCGATTCCGTCCTTTATTAATTGGTGGACATCAAGAAAGAGGACGCAGAGCAGGTACAGAAAATGTTCCCGGTATTATTGCTTTAGGAAAAGCTGCGGAATTGGAAATGTTCCACTTGGAAGATGCAACTAAGAGAGAAAGAAAGTTGCGCGATTATTTGGAACAATCCTTACTTGCTAAAATTCCCGATTGTGCAGTTAATGGTGATGTCAAAAATAGATTACCAAATACTAGCAATATCGGTTTCAAGTATATTGAAGGTGAAGCAATTCTGTTACTTCTAAATAAGCATGGTATTTGTGCTTCCTCTGGTTCTGCTTGTACTTCAGGTTCTCTTGAACCATCTCACGTTTTACGAGCAATGGGTTTACCCTACACTACTTTACATGGTTCAATTCGTTTCAGTCTTTGTCGCTACACCACCGAAGCTGAAATTGAGCAAGTAATTGCAGTTATGCCAGAAATTGTTGAAAAACTCCGAGCTTTATCTCCCTTCAAAAATGATGATGCCGGTTGGTTACAACAGCAGGAACACACTTTAGTAAATCGGTAAATAGGGAACAGGGAACAGGGAACAGGGAACAGTGAATAGGGAATAGAAATAAAGAATATTTATCTTTATTCTCTCTCCTGACTCCTGACTCCTGACTCCTGACTCCTGACTCCTGACTCCTGATAGCGAAGCGTGGCTTTAGCCATACTCCTGTAACTCCTGAACTCCTGAACTCCTGAACTCCTTTTTCTTAAAAACAACTATGTGGGACTACACTGATAAAGTATTAGAATTGTTTTACGATCCTAAAAACCAAGGCGCAATTGAAGAAACTGGCGAAGCTGGTGTGAAGGTTGCAACTGGTGAAGTCGGAAGTATTGCTTGTGGTGATGCTTTAAGATTACATTTGAAAGTTGAAGTTGCATCTGATAAGATTCTTGATGCTCGGTTTCAAACTTTTGGTTGTACCAGTGCGATCGCTTCTTCCAGTGCTTTGACTGAAATGGTTAAAGGGTTGACTTTAGATGAAGCTTTGAAAGTTACAAATAAGGAAATTGCTGCATATTTAGGTGGTTTACCTGAAGCAAAAATGCACTGTTCAGTTATGGGTCAAGAAGCTTTAGAAGCTGCTATATTTAATTATAGAGGCATTCCTTTAGCCGCCCATGATGACGATGATGAAGGAACTCTAATTTGTACTTGTTTTAGTATTACTGATACTAAGATTAGAAAAGCTGTTGCTCAAAATAATCTTCTCAGTGCCGAACAAGTAACAAATTATGTAAAAGCTGGTGGCGGATGCGGTTCTTGTTTAGCGAAAATTGATGATATAATAAGAGAAGTAAAGCAGGAAACCGCCAAACAAACTCTCAACACCAAAGGCGCGAAAACTACTACAGAAATTCCTAGTTCAATGTTTAATGAAGGGCAACAAAGACCATTAACTAATGTTCAAAAAATTGCCCTGATTCAAAAAGTATTAGATGAAGAAGTCCGACCCGTTTTAATCGCCGACGGGGGAGATGTAGAACTTTATGATGTAGAAGGCGATAAAATTAAAGTTATTCTTAAAGGTGCTTGCGGTTCATGTTCTAGCAGCACAGCCACTTTGAAAGTTGCGATTGAAGCGAGATTACGCGATCGCATCAGCAAAGAAATCATCGTTGAAGCAGTTTAGAAATTAGTCATTAGTCATTGGTCATTAGTAAATGATAAATGACAAACCAGTAATTCTTACAACCCAATAAACACTATGAACACAACCAAATTGTCTGTAGAGCGATCGCCACCATAGCGACGTTCTACACACGCTCACCGCCGTAGAACTTGGCCGTGAGAACCAAAAGACAAAAAACCCCCCCAATCAACCAATTCTAGGAAAACACGAACAATGAGTACCGACGCAAATATTAGACAAATAGCATTCTACGGCAAGGGCGGTATCGGTAAATCTACCACCTCTCAAAACACCCTCGCAGCAATGGCTGAAATGGGTCAACGCATCATGATCGTAGGTTGCGACCCTAAAGCGGACTCTACCCGTTTGATGCTGCACTCCAAGGCTCAAACCACCGTTCTTTCTTTGGCTGCTGAAAGAGGTGCTGTTGAAGATTTAGAACTCCACGAAGTAATGTTGACCGGTTTTCGTGGTGTTAAGTGCGTAGAATCTGGTGGTCCAGAACCCGGTGTAGGTTGTGCAGGTCGTGGTATTATCACCGCTATTAACTTCCTAGAAGAAAACGGTGCTTACACAGATTTAGATTTCGTATCTTACGACGTATTAGGTGACGTTGTATGTGGTGGTTTTGCTATGCCTATCCGTGAAGGTAAAGCACAAGAAATCTACATCGTTACCTCTGGTGAAATGATGGCGATGTACGCTGCAAACAACATCGCTCGTGGTGTACTTAAATATGCTCACTCCGGTGGTGTACGTTTAGGTGGTTTGATCTGTAACAGCCGTAAGGTTGACCGTGAAATCGAGTTGATCGAAACCTTGGCTGAACGTTTGAACACTCAAATGATTCACTTCGTACCCCGCGACAACATCGTTCAACACGCAGAATTGCGTCGGATGACTGTTAACGAATATGCACCTGATAGCGATCAGGGTAATGAATACCGCGCATTAGCTAAGAAGATCATCAACAACAAAAACCTCACCATCCCCACCCCAATTGAAATGGATGAGTTAGAAGCATTGTTGATTGAATTCGGTATTCTTGATGATGACACCAAGCACGCTGAAATCATTGGTCAACCTGCTACTAAGTAGAAATTTATAAGTTAGGTCAAGGAAAAAGGAAAACTCTACATAATTTCCTTTTTACCTTCCTTCCCCCCAACCGGGGACATTAAGTCCCCATTTCCAAAAAACCTCATCCCTATTTTCCGTTCCTTTAGGAGCAAGAGAGACAGAATATGACTCCTCCCGATGACAAGAAGATTGTTGAACAAAGAAAAGAACTCGTTAAAGAAGTTCTTAAAGCTTACCCCGAAAAAGCTGCTAAAAAGCGCGAGAAGCACTTAAACGTATACGAAGAAGGTAAGGCAGATTGTGGTGTTAAATCTAACATCAAATCCCTTCCTGGTGTAATGACCGCTCGTGGTTGTGCTTACGCAGGTTCTAAAGGTGTGGTTTGGGGTCCTATCAAGGACATGATCCACATCAGCCACGGTCCTGTTGGTTGCGGTTACTGGTCTTGGTCTGGTCGTCGTAACTACTACTTAGGTACAACAGGTGTTGATACCTTTGGTACTATGCACTTCACCTCTGACTTCCAAGAACGCGACATCGTGTTTGGTGGAGACAAGAAACTGACCAAGTTAATTGAAGAATTAGATGTATTATTCCCCTTAAATCGTGGGGTTTCTATTCAATCTGAATGTCCTATCGGTCTAATTGGTGATGACATCGAAGCAGTAGCTAAGAAGACATCCAAAACCATCGGTAAGCCAGTTATTCCCGTTCGTTGCGAAGGTTTCCGTGGTGTGTCTCAGTCTTTAGGACACCACATCGCTAACGACATGATTCGTGACTGGGTATTCCCCAGAGCAGACAAGGCTAAGAAAGACGGTACATTGAAGTTTGAAGGAACTCCTTATGATGTAGCCATCATTGGTGACTACAACATCGGTGGTGATGCTTGGGCCAGCCGTATCTTATTAGAAGAAATCGGTTTGCGCGTTGTTGCTCAGTGGTCTGGTGATGGTACAATCAACGAAATGTTGATGACCCCCAACGTGAAGATGAACCTCATCCACTGTTACCGCTCGATGAACTACATCAGCCGTCACATGGAAGAAGCTTATGGTATACCCTGGTTGGAGTATAATTTCTTCGGTCCTACCAAGATTGCAGCTTCCTTACGTGAAATTGCTTCCAAGTTTGACGCAAAGATCCAAGCAAATGCTGAGAAAGTAATTGCTAAGTATCAACCTACCATGGATGCGATCGTTTCTAAATATCGCCCCCGTTTGGAAGGTAAGACTGTAGCAATGATGGTTGGTGGTTTACGTCCTCGTCACGTTGTTCCTGCTTTCCAAGATTTAGGAATGAAGATGATTGGTACTGGTTATGAGTTCGCTCATAATGACGACTACAAACGTACTACCAACTACATCGAAAACGGAACTATCGTTTATGACGACGTTACCGCTTACGAATTTGAAGAATTCATCAAAGCATTGAAGCCAGACTTAGTTGCTTCTGGTGTGAAAGAGAAGTATGTATTCCAAAAAATGGGTCTTCCTTTCCGTCAAATGCACTCTTGGGATTACTCCGAACTTGATTATGTTAGTGGAAAGGTGCGTTAATTTGAGGTTTTTTTGTTGAGGAATTAGGAGAGTTTAATTTTTAGACTAAATGTAATTTATTATGTTTGATAATAACATTGTTTGTGGATAACTGCAAGTAGTAAAGGTCTTATTTTGTCTGGGTTTGAGATGGTTGTGAATTTTTGAATTTTGGTGATTTAGTTAAATGTGATAACTTTTTGTGGGTTGATTTTATAGACTAAATATTAGGGTGCATCAGACAGATAACTTAGTAAAAAAAGATAAATTAAAAATTTGACGCACTGACGCATCCAACAGAAATTGATATACTTCATGCTGGGTAGGGTGCGTCAGACAAATAACTTAGTAAAAAAAAGATAAATTAAAAATCTGACGCACCCTACAAATAGATTTATATTATTCATGTCCAATATTTTCAGGAATATTTAAAGATTCATTTGCACCCCAGTCTTGAGGATAAATTCCTTTTGCAACAAATCGGTGAAAACTAGAAAATTGCCAATTTTGAGGTGATTGGCATAAACCATGTTTTACAGGATTATAATGAATGTAATCACAGTGATTACTAAAATCTTTTTCATTTCTAATTAAATGCTCCCAATAGCGTCTTTGCCATAAATTCTTTTCTTGACGTTTTTCACGAGATAAGCTAATTTCTGTTGAAATTTGTAGTTTATGTCCACAACTTCGAGTAACAAAACTTTTTAAATAACGCCAACGAATGGGATAGTTACTATCACCTTTGGGAAGACTCCAGATACAATGAAAATGATCGGGTAACAGTACAATTGCATCAATAGAAAACGGATATAATTTTTGTGTTCTTTGTAAACCCTTGCGTAAAGTCTCCCGCCCAATATCAGTACATAACCAAGATATTCTTTTATAGGTTACTTGGGTGAAAAAATATGTTGCACCTGGTATCATTATTCGGCGATAGTTCGACATAATTAAAATGAATTGGTGATAAATTATTATATGCCGTAGGGTGCGTCAGATTTTTAATTTATCTTTTTATTTATAGTTTATCGGTCTGACGCACCCTACTACTGAAGCTTGAATTAAGATAACATCAGTTCTGCAACATCTACCTCAGAAAATCCCATTAACTTTCCCACTTGTTTAATATACATTTTTTCCGTTATATGAAAATCACCATCACGCTTTGCAAGTGCGATCAAATCAATTAATAAACCTAAAGCATCATCAGGATATTTAGCTATTATTGAATAATCTACCTCTATTCTCTGAGCAGATAATAAATTTTTGATTTCCTGAATTTCTGCCGATGTTAAATTAGCATTAGTAATAATCGTCTTGAGATATTCTTTCTCTTGAGGCTCAATACTACCATCAACTTTCATTCTAATAGTTCTTTGTTTAAATATTGCTGCTTATCATAAGCTACACCCACATCATAAATCATGGCAATTTGGTTTCGCATAACTGTAATAATTTCTGGAGCAATTGCTAACATTCCTAGACCTGGTACTAAATTAGCTGCTGCTGATATCCCTCCATTGCGTGTTGCATAGCCATTAACAATTGAATTAGCTGACTCTATGGAAGCTCTTTGATGTTGATAAGGATTTTTAGCAAAATAATTACTTCTATCTTGGGCAACCATATCAAAAGAAGCGATGATTTTTTCGCTAACTTGGTTTTGTAGTTCTTGAATAACTTTATTACTTGTATTTTGTTGGTTTATCATGAATATATAAACTGCCATTTGATTTGATTCAGTATAATTTTACAGTATAATTTCACTCAGTGTCAAGATTTGATACTAGCAAATTTATAAACCTGGAGGCATGGTCTACCACTTCCTCTAACATACCTCTAAGATACAAGCTTGGGTTAAGCAACAGCAAAACCCAATATAATTTGAAAAAATAATCAATTACATCCTGTAAATCCTAAAATCCTGGATATCCTGATTCTGACAATTAATGCTACAATAAACAAATAATTACTTGCTATCATATTATGATAATTACTCAAGCACTGAAATTACAACGAAACATCTCAGAGAAGTTATTATTAAGTAAACCAGTACAATTTATTTGAGGTAAACCTTATGCTGCAACTACAAATTAAATCCGATTCTCCTGACCTTGAAATTGTACAAAACCTAGTTAAAGCAGCCATTGAATCAGAGATTAAAAGCCTACAACGCTCAATAGCAAAAACCAACAAATTGTTAATAGAATTTGAAACAAAATATCAAATTTCATCCGAATTTTTCTTAAGTCATTGGACAGCAGAAGACCTGGAAGGGGGGGACGAAGAATATGTCAGTTGGTCTGGAGAGATAAAAATAAAGAAAAAATTAACTAATTCTCTACAAAAGTTAGAAGCGATAGAATATGTTACTCAACAATTACCAATCTAATATCATTTCCATTATTCAAAAATATGTGAATGACGGATGGATTCTATCCTTTAATTTTTCAGTAGATACTAGATCAAATTATGTTGGTTTTATCCAGGGAAATTTAGAATTTTTACAAGGATCACGGCTATTTTTCAAAGAATATGTTGATCTCCAAGAATCAGTGGAAAAACTGTCTTATTCATTCCATTATCAAAATCATGAAAACAACTTAATATTTCGATACGATAATGCAAAACACAAACCTGACTTGGGTTACGCAGATCATAAGCATATTCAAGATCAAATCGTCCCATCTAAAATTCCAGATATTGAGCAAGTAATTTTAGAAATTATCACTGATCACTTAAATAATATAAAATCATAAATAAAATCCTGTAAATTCTAAAATCCTGGATATCTTGATATGGCTTGCGCTACGCTATCTGACAATTAATGCTACAATAAAAAAATAATTACTTGGTATCATATCATGATGATTACTCAAGCACTGGAATTACAACCTAACGCCTTAGAAGATATATCAGAAGATATCATTTTCCCACCCAGTGACCTATATAGTGATGAACCTCCCGTGGAAACAGAACTGCATTTACGTCAAATTATTCTCCTTTTCAAATGTTTAGAATGGTTATGGAAAGAGAGAACTGATTTTTATGCTGTTGGAAACCTGAGTATTTACTATACTCCTCATCAAAAGAAATCAGAAGATGTTAGAGGTCCAGATTTTTTCGTGGTTTTAGGAACAGAACGAAAAACTAGAAAAAGTTGGGTAGTGTGGGAAGAAAATGGCAAATATCCTCATGTCATTGTCGAAATTCTTTCACCAACCACAGCTAAAACTGATAGAGAAACTAAAAAACTACTTTATCAAGATACTTTCCGTACACCTGATTATTTTTGGTTTGATCCTTATACATTAGAATTTACAGGATTTAATTTAATCAGTGGCAAATATCAACCCTTAGAACCTAACGAAAAAGGACATTTATGGAGTGAAGAATTGGGTTTATATTTAGGGATTTATGATGGTTTATTAAGATATTTTACATCATCAGGAGTTTTAGTTCCTACACCAGAAGAAAGCGCAGAGATGGAAGCAACAAGAGCAGAAATTGAAGCTAAAAGAGCAGCAATGGAAGCAGAAAAGGCGAAAATATCCGATAAAAAATCTCAAAGGTTAGCCGCAAAATTGAGAGAGTTAAATATTGATCCAGATTCAATTTAATGAAATATAAAATCAAATTGTGTTTGGTTTAATTACGCCAACTTTGTATATTAGGAGGATGATTTTATGTTAATTATGACAATCAAAGATGTAGAACAAGTCCAAACTGCTTTTAGTGAAGCCGGGTTAGATTATGATGTTGAATTAACAAACGGGAGAATTTCTATTGTGGGTCCATCGGATATTGTATCTAGTGAAATTTCTAGTCGGTTGATAGCTTTTCTCTTTGCTTGGGTAAATCCCCGTCGTTTAGGAAGAGTATTTGATTCTGCTGGTGGTTTTATTTTACCTGATAGCAATCTCACCGCACCAGATGTTTCTTTTGTTCGGGCTGCACGTCTGCGTCAAAGTCCCCGTTATTTTGGTGAACTTGTACCAGATTTAGTAGTAGAAATTAAATCTCAAAGTGATAGAATTAAACCTTTAGTTACTAAAATTCTCAACTTTATAAACTTAGGTGCTGTGATTGGAATTTTAATTGATCCTGATGAGGAAACTGTAACAGTTTATCGTCATCAAGGTGAACCAACTATTTTAAATAATGGCGATATTTTAACTTTACATGAACTTTTTCCCGGTTGGGAATTAGCTGTTTCTGAATTATGGCCTCCTATTTTTACTGAAGAGGAAACTCAAGGTTAGTTTGTTTGATCAGATTAGTTTTTCTGTGGAGTTCTTTAATGAGAAATATGGAATTTTGCCAAAAAATTAGCGGTGTGCGGAGGTTTCTCCGCACTAAATCCTTGATTTTATTCGTGGATAGTCACTTTGATCATTTTAACTGGAGTTTTGGGGCGATCGCCTTGTCCCGTTGGAGTCGTTTCAATGGCTTTCAAAACATCCATCCCTTCAGTAACTCGACCAAAAACAGGATGCTTGGATGGACCGCCACTAAACCAATCTAAATAGGAGTTGTGAACAGTGTTGATGAAAAACTGGCAACTTCCACTATTAGGGGCCCCTGTATTAGCCATAGATAGAGTTCCTGGTTCATTGGAAATTTTCCCGTCTTCAGGATGCTCATCTTGAATGCACCCATCAGGACCATTACCTGTCCCTGCACGAGGAGAGCTAGGATCTTTACTGTGAGGACAACCAAACTGCACCATGAAGTTTTTAATCACACGGTGGAAATGCAGACCATCATAAAAGCCACTTTTAGCCAATTTGATGAAATTTCCCGCCGTTATGGGCATAACATCGGTAAATAGCTCAAGAGTAATAGTACCAAGGGAAGTTTCAAGGGTTGCGGTGGGATTTGCCATGAATATTGAATTACTAATCTGTGCAATGGGTTATTTTGTCGCTTCTAGTTTACCCAAAATATTGAACATAATGTTGACTAAAATCCACAACTTTTCAAACTTACAATTTCCACTTGTGATCAAGAAACTCAAGATGAGGTTGTTTTCTCGGCGTTTTAATCAGGGAAAGCTAAACCAGTTCTGGGATCTCTAATATATAATCCCAGTGTCAAACTCCGCATCACTTCATCCCAAACAGGTATTAATTGTTCCGCTTGATCTGCCCAATAATCAAAGGTAATTAAACATTGAATATTAGAACCTAAACCCACGCAAGTCCGAGAAAAAGCTTCCCTTGGTTCGGCTTGAGTATCAATAAATTTAATTTCACACCACATAATTCGGGCAGTTTGTCGCTTGACGGTAATCACTTCTCCTCTTGCAATCACATCACGGCTATCATCTTCCATGATTTTTTTTAAAGTAGATTTGAGAGGAAATAGAGTCCAATCATTAGGAGGTAAATGATTGTAAGATACCTCTAAACAACAATCATCATCAGGTGGTTTTTTATCCATGAACTTAAATGATTTTTCCTTTGGTTCAGAGATCCAACCGCGAGGAACATTGAAACGCACAGCCCCTCTACCTGCGACAAAAATATTATATTCTGGGGGAGATTCCCAATGATGATCTGGTTTTAATTCCAGAGTTTCTTTAATCCACTGAAAATTGCTTTTTTTACGTTTTGCCATAATCGTAATAAGTCACTAAATTTTATTTTACAGTAATATTTATTTGCTAGAGTCTATTAATTGTAGTATTGTTAGAGAACTCCACAAAATGATTGATCCTAGTAATGAGAGAAGATAACTTCAGTGTGCAGCCGACCTCATGCGTCCAAAATCTATCATTCAACTCACGGAGAACCTAAAGCGTCCATCTGCGTTTGCAATCTCATTGATGAAAATGTTAACCCAATTTGAAAAATTACCCTTTTTGCAAAAATTATGTTGGCAAAGAGAAAATACCGAAAATCTTACTCCTTTAGAAATACTGAGAATATATGAACGCGGGTGGCACTACCGGGGAGTTTTAGGCGACTTGAGCCATACAGAAGCCTTATTTGTGCAACAATTAGCTCAATATTATCATTCATGGTTAGGCGCGAAAATGTTTGAGAGGGAATTTCATCAAAAAATTTTAAATGTTCTTAATCAATTAAAGGCTAATTTTTTATTAGAATGTGGCGCATATTTTGGCGGTGGGACTCTGATTAGTTTAAATCATGGAGAATATAGATTAAGCAAGGATATAGATTTTCTCTGTTCTACTGGTACTGGCTACCGACTACTACGACAAAAAATAGCTGAAAATCAATATAATGCCCTTTTCAACACTCAAAATAATCTCAACCTACCTGGAGAAATTAAAGCTGACCAGTACGGAATAAGATTTGCCATTATAGTTGATGAAACCCTGATTAAATTTGAGATAATTATGGAAGGACGGATTGAATTGGGAGAAGCAAATTATCCCAGTTGGTCGCCTGTCCCATGCTTAAATCAAATTGACAGTTTTGCAGAAAAACTTTTAGCTAATTCTGACAGATGGAATGATTCCTCAGTAGAGTCGAGAGATTTGATTGATTTGGCTATTCAAAGGCTCAATTCTCCCATTCCTCAAGCAGCTATTGAGAAGGCAGAATCAGCTTATCCTGTAATTGAACCTTTAAAAAAAGCGATACTTTTTTTCCAAAATCACCCCAATTATCGAGACAAATGTTTTACGGCTTTGCGAATTGCCGAACCCAGTAAAATTATTGATGGTATTGATTTAATGGCGACTGATTTCGACTTAAAAAAGACACATAGAACCTTTAGCGAATTTCAACAAGACGGGAAATGACAATTAATCGCTTTTCTTCCCGGCGAAAAAAACAGCAGAGTTTCCCCTGATCTGTTGTGGAAGCTTTGAAGTTGTCAATTTGGTAGACAAGGTTTACTCCACAGGAGTTAAACTCACAACTTTAGCGATGGCAGAACTTGAAACACAAATTCACCGCCTCCCCCATGTCAAAAAATGGTTTGTGGAAATTTTTACTAAACCAGCATAGTTATTGGATCATCTTTTTTGTGGAGTTCTCTTATTCAGTTTCCAACCCAACACCATCATAAAGCATTTCAATCGGAAATTCAAATTCAATACTTGATAAAGTGATGATATCTCCAGTAGTGTAAGGATAATAAAGCCACATTCTTCCTTCTCCTCGACAATAACGTTCAACGGATATTTTTTCAGAATCAATCAAGATATATTCTTGTAAACTAGGCATTGTTAAATAATATCTGAATTTTTCCCCTCTATCTTTACTGCTTGTACCAGGAGAAAGAACTTCCACAATTAATTTAGGATTTTGAATAAATTTGCGGGCGTTGAGGTCTTCAGGGTGACAACTAACGATAAGATCAGGATAGAAATATGGGCTTTTAGAGGTAACTTGGACTTTTACATCTGATACATTGACTCGACAACCTCTAGGACGGAGATGAGAGTATAAAGGTCTGTAAAGATTGAGAGCAATATCATTATGGGGAATTGTACCACCAGTCATGGCAAAAACTTCGCCGTTGATATATTCATAGCGAATATCTTGGTTAAGTTCCCATGCGAGATATTCCTCAATGGTCATTTTTTGCGGTTGTTGGGGAATGGCTATCATATCAGGATTTTTTAAGTTTGTTTTGATTATAGCAACTTCCAAAAATATCCATATTGATGATGTCTGCAATTAAATTTGCCTATGTATTTCATTAGACATACGGTAAACAAAAATGTACAGTCGAGAATTGCTTACAAATACTCATCAACAATATTATAAATCCATAATATATTTTAATCGGTTGGATGTGTTAATGATTTCAGCGATTTTGTTTTTGTCAGTAAAGGATATTTCTGCCATGATTTTGGTTAAAATGCGATCGCCTACAATATAACATTTACGCCAATTTACGAGTCATAGGCGATCGCTACTAAGTTACAATAAGTCAGTATAGAAGAAACACCATTACTTACTCAGCTGGAAAGGTGCTGAATTTTTCACCAACCTGTTATTTTTCTGATGAAACAGGTGATTTTAATTTTTGTGGGGCAGGGAGGAATGGTGTACAACAATACGCAATTTACCATTCTTGTCCTTGACGAACTTCCAGGTCTTGTCCACAGTCGTTACTTTACCATTGTTGTCAGTAATTAAGACATTACCCATTGTTGTAGCCACATTACCAACAATGAAGACTCCAGCGTTGCGAATTTCCGCCTTTCGCCATCCTTTGAGAGCAAAGCCGTTATCATTAGGGAAAGACGGATCGCCACCTACGAAATAGGCCAATGCACCTTCGCGTGTGGTGCGGAAAGTCTGTGGTGTCTGTGTCAGAGTCGGCTTGAACAACACTGCTCCGAACTGGTAACCATAGGCTTGATCGATAACCTTTTTAGCCAACGCCTTAGCTGCGGCTTTTCCCTTCTCATCGTGGGTGGTGGAAATTGCAACTAATGCGTCGCCCCAGGCTTTTTGGGCTGCTAGGACTTCAGACTCAGTGATGGTCATATTGACTACTGAAGTGTTGGGGGTTGATGAGGTTTGACCAATAATGATGTTATTAACTTGAGCTTTGGCCATTGATGGAGCAGCAGCTAAGAAGGCAATAGCAGCAGCTGTGACAGAAAGATTAATTTGCATACTTATAGAGAAACCTATCATTAACCAAACTTAATGAACACAGTCAACCAGATTAGATATCTGGTGAAAATTATCGTAGGGACAGTTGATAATTTTGTCTCTACTATATTTATAGATGCCTCTAGATGTTTATTGTTTCAATAAAAGCTATTAAAATGCTACTGATTTTTATAAAATGCTATAACATTTACTTATCATTCATAAGAGATAACTGACGGTTAGTTGTCACATCTCATAGAGAAGGTATCGCTTGTTGGGATCTATGGGTGCGATCGCTCTCAACTCTATAATATTTCTCATTCAGATAAAATAATTGCAGCTAATCGTTTCTCAACTTCTTGAATATAATCTTTTAAACCCGTATCAACTCCTCTTTCTCGTAGATATTTTAAATTTGTCTCTTCCCAACACTGCTTTTCCCGTTCCATATCATTTCCTGTAAGTTGTTCAACAACTACTTTTACATTTCTCATTCGTTCAGCTTCTTTCTCAGAAGTAGCACGTAATCTGTGAGACTCTATGCAAGGATCAAAACTCAATTTATTTTTGATTTCTTCGAGAATTTGTTCCTCTTGTTGATTAGATGGAATAAACCCATTTAAAACCCATGCTTCACGTTTTGGATCAGCCGCACCAATGATAATTTCTAATTTCGGTGTTTTATTAATATGTTCTGAACGTGCTTGTTCAATTCCTTCTTTACGTTCCGGTTGATTATCTAAATCACGGATAAATATAACAGCTTTAATATGTCGTCTCTTTTGCAGAAAACGTACTAAATTAAGAATCTTGATAGATGCTGCTCCATCAGCTTTTAAAGGCACACCCTTACTATCATGACCGAGAAATCTGGAAGGTTTATATTTTATTTGTGATTTTGCATCATCAATGATTTTGATAATGTCTCTCCAACATGAATATTCTGTTCCTGACTCTAAAACAGTCCACTGAATCATCTAACCAATCGAATTTTTCCTGCAAAACTCGCTCGGCTAATTTAGTCGCTGTTCTAGAATCTGCACCACTTTCAACTATGACAATAAACTCAATCACTGACTTCTCCTTCTACCACCCAATCTTCACCTTCAGCATCCCAAAATTCACCAGTTGTTAAGGTTTCTTTTGCCCATTCTACATCAGGATGTTCATCCAACCGTTTAGCAATTGTGAAACCTGATTTACTGTTATTTAAGATGTGGACTTGAGAAGGAGCAAGTGCATCAATTGTTTTACCAGCACTGTTTTTTCCTACAATTCCATGTAATCGGGAATTATCAAAATTGACTTCTGTAGATTTATGGCTTTTGAAATTATGAAGTATGAGTTTTTCTAGCATATTTTTATAGATCACAATAATTCAGGAATATGTTCATTTTCATAGTTTTCAATTAATGCACCAATGACTTCCATAAGAGATGCGAGAGGATGAGTTTCATCTTCACCAATTTGATCAATAAGAGCATCAAGTATCTCAACTAAGTGTTCATATTCCGCTTCTGTGTGAGGGACAAAAACATTTTCGGTAATGGATGACCAAGCAGTGATAGTTTGATTGATGTTTAAACTTTGCATTATTCTTTCCATTTTCCTTGATCATATTCTGGATGAGTTAACACTGCACGAATATAGATTTTTTGGCGGTTGTAGTGAATTGCAGCAATGAGTCTAATTTTGTTACCACCAATGTTAAATACTGTTAATTTACCAACTTGATCTGCTGATGGAAACATTTCCCGGAGTTCTACAAATGAGGTAAATTCATTTTCCTTTACTAATTGATACCACTGAGATAGAGCATTTTTTGTATCTGAATGGATTTTAGCAAATTCATTCAACCGTTTGCGAGTAATAACGTGCATCTAAAAAACCCTGATATCTTAATAATTCTATCATCTTTCCATATTTAGGATATTTGAGATTTTGGTGCGATCGCTCTTTAGGGTTTGGGAAGTGAGATTACACACACGGTATTTATAATTCTTTTCAAGAATCCTAGTCCTCATAGATCCAATCAGGTTCTACCTCTCCAAAATCAATGACATCAGGTGTTTTCATCTCAATTTCAACATCATTTACCTCAAATTCTGCGCCAATTTTATTCAAATCACCTACAAATGAAACTAAAATATCTACATCCAAATTAGTTTGAATATTGTTACTACTACTCCCCATTGAAACATAATCTCTATCTATAGAATCCCACACAGAAAATGAAAAACTACACTCGATATTGACATCAATGCTCAATTTTGATTCAACTACCAACATATTATCATCTAAGTTCACGGGTCTAAATATTATATTAGGAGGATCAATTAGCATAAATTCAAAGTCATTGAGACTTATTTCTGTTGATTCTAATTCCCAATAAAAGCCAGAATTTGCTTCTGGACTAATATCAATATCACTTATTTTATACTCCAAAGCATTAGTAATAGCTTGTTGTACATTATCAAGCTCACCTTTTTCATACCTTTCTGACAAATATCTACATATATCATCAGCATCTTGAAGTTGGAATAATCCTAGAGCTACAGCAAAATCATCAACATAAATAAGTCTGTCTGAACCCTCACACAAATTTTTCCAATCATTATCAGACGAAACAACACAAATTTTTGTTTTGTTTTTATTAGCCCAGTTTTCTAAAGAAATCAAAGCAATAGCATCAGGAAATTCATTTTTCTTCTTACCTGTTTCTGAAAATGGAGGTTTTGCTTGAAAGTATTTGTCTATTAAATCACCAATCATTACATTGTCTTGAGCATTAATTATCTCTAAAGACGTAGCCTTTTCAAAATTACTGAATCTCTCAAATGTGAATTCTTGTGGTTTATAATCACCAAAAATAGAGTTTTTTATTTTTTCAAGTTCCTCATCCTTAATATGCCAGTGTTACTTTGCTTGCTTGAGAGATTTGTCAATGTTGCTGTGTGCGTCTTTTGCTTTCTCTGTTAGATGTGATATTGTCTCTTTTTTGACAACTTCAGAAAGAATGAATCTTGTAGCACTATCTCGAAATTGTTCTAGTTGCTTAAGTAAACCTGACTCTAACCGCAGCCCCTGAGCATCAAAAATAGATGTATCGAGGGTAATAGCTCCAACTTTACCCGTTCTGACAAGATTTTTAAGTTTGTCTATTTCTCTTAGTTCCATATAGGTAAAATACTGGTAGATATCAATTCAAGAAATCATTATATTATATCACTCTATTTTTAACTCCGTATTTTTCATCCTTATTAATACAATTAAATTTCTATTATTCACCAACTAAATTTAATTACACATTTTAACTTTTTTAAAAAATAATGACAACTTGCCAATAATTATGTAAAATAATATTATTCTTAGCTACTTAACACTAGGTTTATAAAAAGGAAAAACTGTTATGCAAAAGCGGATAACTATTCATCCAGATATTTGCAATGGAAAACCTGTTATTACTAACACTCGAATTTCTGTACAAACAATTATGGAATTTTTAGGTGCAGGAGATTCTATCGAAGAAATTTTGGAAGAATACCCATCTTTAGAAAGAGAAGATATTTATGCTTGTATCCAATTCGCAGCAAAATTGATGGGGAATCATTACGAAGTGAGAAAAATTGCATGAATGGGTTTTTATTTGATGAAAATCTCCCCACTAAAATCCAATTTACTCCATCTTTACCCATCATTCATGTTTCTATTTTAGGGAATAGTCCAAGTGATACCCAAATCTGGGAGTATGCAAAGGAAAAAGAATTGGTGATTGTTACTAAAGATGCAGATTTTTCAGATCGGTTGATGGTTGATTCTTCTCCACCTAAAATAGTGCATCTACGTTTTGGAAATATGCGAAAACGTGAATTTCACTCATTTCTAGCTAAAGTTTGGACAGAGATTGAAATGTTAGTCACTGATCACAAGCTAATCAATGTTTATTCAGATCAAATTGAAGCATTTAAATAGTGTTATGGTGCATTACTTAACTGCGTTTATAAACCATTTCCATCCTCAACTTCTCAACCTCAATCTTCAACCTTTCATTCTCCATTTTTAACCCCGTATTTTCATCCTTAATCAACTCCACCTCATTCCGTTTACTCAAAGCCTGATTAATTGCCAACTTCCGCATATCTAAAGAGAACCAACGTTGATAAGTTTTCGTATGAATCTGCACACTATGACCCAAATTATCCGCCGCAGCTTTAATAGGAACTCCCAAAATATGCGCTCTAATTGCCCAACCATGACGTAAATCATAAGGTTTAAAATCCAAACCAATTTTTCTAAACCACCAACTCACCCTTTGGATTAAAGCCGTGATTTCTGCATGATTATTCTGGTCTTTTTTACTAATGGCTATAGTCAACATTTCTAAATACTTAGGATTCCTTAAATCAAATTCATCAATCCATTCCTTATATAAAGGTAAAGCTTCCCTTTCACCAGTTTTACAATCTTTATCAACCTTCCAAGTTAAATCTATATTTTCATCACTCAACCACCAATCAATATGAGGATTAACAAAAAGCTCACGGGGACGTAAACCAAAAACCGCCAACATTCCATAAGTCCAACGCCAAAGTTGCCAACTATCTTTCACATCTTGATTAACTTGTTTACCTCGATTATTCAGATATTTATCAAACTTGTAAAATCCCGTAACTATTTCCTTATCTGTAGGAATATTTCGAGAATTACTTTCAGGAACTTTAGAATAATTAGTTAAATTAATTTCAATTTTAAAAAGTTGACAAAATACAGAAATAGCTCTCACAGCATTATATTTAGCCCATTCCTTATCTATTTTCTCAATTGCATTAATCAAAACTTCCCCAATTGCCAAATCATCAACTTTTGTATAACGCTTAATTCTAGAAAAATAATAGAAAAAAGTATGTTCACTTTTAGTCGTGCGTTTATGGGTTTTAAAATATTCCTCCTCAAATTTTTCTAATAACTCACCAATAGTTTTTAACTCCTTTTTAATTGCCTCATTTCCCAAATATTTATCATTCCAAACAAAACTTTTTCTAGCAATTAACTTACCCAACTCATAAGCTTCTTCTTCCGCCGTTTTCAAGCCTGGTAAATTTGCCGGAATATTTAAACTGAGATTGTATTGCTTTTTTCCCGTTCCCCTTATATCCACATCTCCCGGTTTAATAGGTAAAGTTGCCCGTAATTGCAGACATCCATTAGATTCTCTAATTGTTACCCTAACCTTCGCAGACTTCAAACGCAGATTTACTTGCTGTATTTCCTGTGTTAAATTTGGATTCATCTTGGTTTTTTTGTAGCGTTCGTGTAGCGTGCTGAAGACATTGGCTTCAAATGTAATTTTCTATTAGCTTATATTTAGCCAAAAAATAAATATGTCTAATGCAAACATAGTTTCTCGCTAACTTTTCTGAACTTTTACCCCAAAAGCAACAATTAAAGCCTATAATTTCTTTTTGATACAGGTTTTTATACAGAAATTCTATGAATCTATCTGGTGCTGAGTTAAAAAAATTAGTGAATGCCATTATTAGTGCTTATCCCACTAAAGAGGATTTAGCAATGATGGTTCAGTTTGAATTAGCAGAAAATTTAGAGGCGATCGCCGGCGGTGGCAATCTTACCCAGTTAGTATTTAATCTAGTCACAAAATGGGCAATTCCTAGAGGCAAAATCTCCCTTCTAATTATAGCAGCTTATGAAACAAATCCGGGTAATCCAGAACTCAAAGAATTTTATGAATCTATGGTTATCAAGAAACGGTTTATTGTAGATTCTGCCATCAAAAAACCAGATTTTGGACCCGATATTAACTGGCGTGGAGAAACCGATGAAATTCAACTCCAAAGTTGGCTACAACCTGAACCAGATTATTGGGATGTAGGATTTTTAAAACGAGCTATCGCCCAATCATCTTCAGTTTGTCGGATTGAAATTCCGTCTCGTAATATTATGGGAACAGGAGTTTTAATTACTCCTAATAAAGTCCTGACTAACTATCATGTTTTAAAATATAGTGAAGAAGATAACCTAGAAAATAATGCTTTAAATGCCATTTTAAAATTTGGCTGCTTAACTTCAGATAATAGAGTAGAAACCCAAGGTAAATCTTTTCAATTAGATAGAGAACACCCAATTTTATGCTCTAGTAAAACAGAAGATTTGGATTATGTTTTATTACAAGTAGAAGCGAAAATTACTCAAGCAACTGACATTAAACCTGCTCGTTGGGATAGTCAAAAATTACCTATAGAAAAGATGGGAATCAGTGTCCTACAACATCCTGAAGGAGACTCAATGAAATTATCAGTTAGTCAAGATGGTATTACAGGAGTTTACCAAAATAGTGGTTTAGTTCAATATGTGAATAAAACCGCTGTAGGATCAAGTGGTTCACCTTGTTTTGATGAAAATTGGTATTTAGTAGCATTACATCATGCCCAAAAAGCGAAAACCTTTGGCTCAATTAGAGAGGGGATTTTATTTGCTAATATATATCAAGAAATTAAAGATTTTTTAAATTAATTTAAGGAGCTACTATGGGACGCAGAATCATTACCAATCAGCTACAATCTAAAGGCGAAGAAGCCAAGTTAGACGGATATTTTGATAAGTTAATTAAATATATTCCCACGGAAATTGTCGGTGCTTGGATTGCGATTACAGGACTAATTAAAGGTGCTAGTAATATACCCATAAATACTATATTATGGATTTTATTCATTATCTTTACTGGACTAACTGCTCTTTATATTCTCAAGCAAACCTTTGAACCAAAAAAGCCCCTAGCGATTAAACAAACGATCATTTCCACTATAGCTTTTATTGTTTGGGTATTGGCATTAGGAGAACCTTTTGATTCTTTGAGTTTTTATAATCCTGTTTATGGATCTATTTTGTTGATTTTGTATAATTTAACTATTCCTTTAATTAATCCTGTTGAAGATATCAAGAAAAAATCAGTTTAATGAGGAGATTGATTTATGAAATTATCATCAGATGCTCGTAAACAACTATTAAAAGTAATTATTGATAGTTATCCAGACATAGCTGATCTGGAGATATTGCTTAGACTTGAATTAGGAGAAAATTTAGATAATATTGCAGGTGGAAGTACCAATAAACAAAAAGTTTTTAAGCTGATTGAATGGGCGGATACTAGAGGAAAATTACAAGATTTACTGAATGCTATTTCTCAAAATCTTCCTGATAATATAGAATTACAAGAAACTCTTAAAATTTTGCTAGAAAAATCTTCTCAAGATAATAAAATAAATCCAGACTATCATCAAGATGATCAAAAAAGTCGAAACAAGAAGAAAATATTTTTATTTCTTAACTTGTTTTTAGGTATATTAATCATCCCCATTGGTATTATTGTGCATAAAAATTTTAATCAACCCCGCTTATCTTGTGATGATACAGAATTACAAAAAAAAGATAATAGTATAAAAATTATTATCTCTAACTTTAATGGTAGTATTTCACCAAGATTAGAAAATTATTTATATCAAAAATTTGATAATCCAGATGATCAACTTACATCCAACGCATCAAAAGTTGTCGTTTGTTTGACTACTAATACAAAACAAAAAATTACCAATAATTTAGAGGCTAGAGAACTTGGTAAACAACTCTTCCCTAAAAAAAGTAGAGATTTAGTATTAATAATTTGGCTAAATGAATCAACATTGACAGGTGGAATAGAATTTATTAATGATAATATGCCAGATATTCCTCTTACTTTTGATTTAGATGTAGAAAATAATACTCGTAAAATTTTAGATAATAAATTTGCTAACAAAGTTTACTTATTTACCAGTTATGGACTAAGCAAAATTTTTTATTATAAACTTAATAAATTGGTACTATCTCAAGAATATCTTCATAATGCTTTAGATAAAACTGTTAATTGTAATATAAAAAAGTCCGAAGAAATAGCTAAAAATCAGGAAATTGCTAGGCTATATTTTGAATTAGGATTATTTTACGAGGATCAAAGATTTACTAATATAGAAGCAGCACTAAAATCTTATGAATGTGGATTAAAGATTGATAATAATGCCAATAACATCCGTTTTCAAATTGCAAATATTTATAATAAAAAAGGAGAGAAATCAAAAGCTAAACTAATATATACAGAATTAACTAATTCTGACAGAGTTCCTAGTGAAATTAAATCTTTATCTTTTGCTCAAATTGGTATCTTATTAGCCAAAGAAAGCAAATGTGAGCAAGCCGAACAAGAGTTCAATAAATCTGTTGCATCTGACTTATCTCTTGGATTAGAAGTAAGAGCATCTACCAGATTTTTTGACTGTAAAAAATTTGAGGGTGCTATTGAAGATTTATACACACTTTGTCCAGAAATTGATCAAGATTGTCAAAATATTCTTATATTATATCATGATAAATTACTTCAGCTTGAACAATCCCAACAATTGTATATAGTAGAAAAACTAAACAAACTAAAACAATCTCAGCCAAAATGGAAACGAATTATTAATGGAATTTTAGAAAATTCATAGGCATTACTGACTCACGATATAAACTAAACATAATTGTTTGGTTAAGAGTTTTTCAACATTTGCATCTTCCGTTGATTCGCAGATGAGGTAGACCATCATTACATTCTTGACCACAACTGGGATCATAATTAATTGATAACTCAAAACTTAATGTATTTGTGTTTGTACTTTCTGTAGTTCTCAAATTACTCATAGGTGCGTTCATTCGCAACCTATCTGATTCTCTTACTGAAGGTTGAGGATAACTAAAATTAATTAATAACCTAAGATATAATTTTTTTATGGGAATAATACCCAAAAGATACTGATTGAGATATTCATATAATCTTTCTACTAATGAATCTCTAACGTCTGTTTTTAAACTATTTGATATATTTCCTGAATTAGCAGAATTGATTAATGCTTTACCTATCGCCACACTATATAATTTTGCTTCTTCATATAAGCGTTGAGATTCTTCCTCAGTAGCAGTATCAGAAATCTCTACAACCTTATATTCTAATTGTAATCCTACCATCTTATTTGAACTATTTAAACGCTCTAACTCGCCTAATATAGCTAATTCTGCCATTCTTAACGCACGATATAAAGCAAATTCAGGAATAGGACTATCATTAGGAGGATTAAGAAGTTCCTTTTCTTGTGCAATCAAACTTTGTTCTAAATTAACTTTTCTTTCAGTCATAATACCCACTCCTCTTAATATAGCTCCGTTACTATAGGACTCATATTTGAATTTTGAAAAAATC
>NZ_JAYGHA010000026.1:44989-82714 GCF_034931405.1 Anabaena sp. UHCC 0451
ATCCCTATATTCACTCAAAGGTTGATAGAAAATCTCCATCAAACCATTGTATAGCTGATATTGTATCAAAATGTACAAACAACACCTCTTTTTATAACATTTATTTGTATCAAAATTTTCAAACTTTAAAAATCTTTAGAGTTACGACAAAAAATAAAAAATATCCTGTAAATCCTCAAATCCTGGAAATCCTGATATGGCTTGCGCCACGCTACGCTATCAGACCAATTAAACCACCAAAATAAATACTCCGGTCCTTACCACGGTTACGACGGATTCGCAATCTTCGCTCGTGACATGGATTTGGCGCTCAACAGCCCAACCTGGGGATTAATCGGCGCTCCCTGGAACAAAAAAGCTCAAGCTAAGGCTAAAGCTAAGGCTTCCGTTTAGAGAACAGAAATAGTAGGGGCAAACCCTGCCCGTACAGGGAAAGCCTGGGGTTTGTCCCCAGGGGGGAGTTGGGAATTCAAAATTCAAAATTAAAAATTCAAAGTTGGGAATTTTGGATTTTGCATTCTGAATTTTGAGCCACATTCCCCACTCTCCACCAAAAACGGGCAAGGAACACCCCACCGACCGCAAACACAACACACAGCAAGCTTGGAGAACTAGAAATGCCTCAGAATCCAGAAAATATTAAGGACCACGTTGAGCTATTCCATCAGCCAGAATACCAACAACTGTTTGAAAACAAGAAACAGTTTGAAAATGGTCACACACCCGAAGAAGTACAACGGGTTTCCGAATGGACAAAAAGCTGGGAATATCGGGAAAAGAACTTTGAACGTACAGCTTTAACCGTTAACCCAGCTAAGGGTTGTCAACCTTTAGGCGCTATGTTTGCGGCTGTAGGTTTTGAAGGTACTCTTCCCTTCGTTCAAGGTTCTCAAGGTTGCGTGGCTTACTTCCGTACCCACTTAACCCGTCACTACAAAGAACCATTCTCCGGCGTTTCTTCTTCCATGACAGAAGATGCTGCTGTGTTCGGTGGTTTGCAAAACATGATTGATGGCTTGGCTAACTCCTACAAGTTATACAATCCTAAGATGATTGCAGTTTGCACCACCTGTATGGCAGAAGTTATCGGTGATGACTTACAGTCTTTCATCGGTAATGCTAAAGAAGCTGGTTCAGTTCCTCAAGATTTCCCCGTACCATTTGCTCACACACCTAGCTTCGTTGGTTCCCACATCACTGGTTACGACAACATGATGAAGGGAATTCTTTCTACCTTAACCGCAGGTAAGAAGAAAACCAAGAGCAATGGTAAAATCAACTTCATCCCTGGTTTTGATACCTACGTAGAAAACAACCGTGAAATTAAGCGGATTGCTAACTTGATGGGTATTGACTACACTGTTTTATCTGATAACAGCGATTATGTTGACTCACCTTGTGATGGTGAATTCAATATGTACCCAGGTGGTACTAAGTTAGAAGATGCAGCAGATTCCATCAACGCTAAGGCTACTGTTGCTCTCCAAGCTTACTCCACAACCAAGACCCGTGAATACATTGCTAAAGACTGGAAGCAAGACGTTTGTGTTTCTCGTCCTTGGGGTATCAAGGGAACTGACGAATTCTTGATGAAACTCAGTGAATTGACTGGTAAGGCTATTCCTGAAGAGATAGAAATCGAACGTGGTCGTGCAGTTGATGCTATGACCGATTCCCACGCTTGGTTACATGGTAAGCGTTTCGCTATCTACGGTGATCCTGACCTAGTTTACAGCGTAGTTGGTTTCATGTTGGAAATGGGTGCTGAACCTGTACATATTTTGGTTCACAATACCAATGAAGTATTTGAGAAAGAACTGCAAGAATTGTTAGATTCTAGCGTCTTCGGTAAGTCCGCTAAAATCTGGGGTGGTAAAGACTTGTGGCACTTACGCTCCTTGTTGTTTACAGAACCAGTAGACTTGTTAATTGGTAACTCCTACGGTAAGTACCTGTGGCGTGATTGCGGTGTACCTTTGGTAAGAATTGGTTATCCTATCATGGATCGTCACCACTACCACCGTTATGCAACTGTTGGTTACAAAGGTGTAATTAACTTGTTGAACTGGATTGTTAATACAGTCTTTGAAGAAATCGACCGCACTACCAATGTTGCTGGTAAGACCGATATTTCCTACGACTTAGTTCGTTAAGAATGTCAGTGGTTAGTAGTCATTAGTAAATAATTACAACTGACTACTAATAAAAGAGCAAAGAATTAATGGGGATTGGGTATTAATTCCCAGTTCCCAAATTCTTAATTTTCACTTCTGATTTTATAGTTATCTCAGGTATCTATTATGGCATCTATTCCACACTCTCATCCACAACCGGATTACCATCCACCTAATTCTAAAAATTCTGGTTTTTTTGACCTTCTCAAACCCTTACGGCAATTGCTGAATGGCATTGAAGTAAAAAATTCTCGTTTTGCTCATTTCCTGTGTCAGCAAATTCCTTGTTGTTGTCCTTTTGAGCGAGATATTCATTTATTGGGGAGAACTTTCCATATTCCAGCACTTTGCAAAATCAATCCTTTATATGATGAAGTGGTTGCTTTACGATTTCGTGCTTTATCTTACCTGGCTGATGAATGTGGTGAAGATATCACTAAGTATATTTGCTAAAAGTTTGTTATTAGTCATTGATAAATATCAAATATCAATGTTATGAAAATTCTGCGACAGATAAATAGATGTCTTTTCTGAAAATTTATCTGTGTGAATATTGTGTGAAGATGAATTGGGCAGGAAGTCAATTAAGGATTAGTTGGTTCTAGAAAGTTTTGAAATCAGAACTTACGCACAAGTAAGAGGAAAACTAACCGCAGAGGACACAGAGAACACAGAGAAATAAGAGTTTGAGAGGTTTTTTGCGTCAGTTCTAGAAATGTTAACAACTTCCATTGAGCGCGAGAAGAGAAATGAAAATTACCCAAAGCAAAATTAACGAGTTACTTAGTGAGTCAGGATGCGAACATAATCAACAAAAACAAGGAGAAAAGAAAAACAAATCTTGTACACAACAAGCTCAACCAGGTGCTGCTCAAGGGGGATGCGCTTTTGATGGTGCAATGATTGCATTAGTACCTATTACCGATGCTGCTCATTTGGTTCATGGACCTATTGCTTGTGCTGGTAACTCTTGGGGAAGTCGTGGAAGTCTTTCTTCAGGACCAATGCTCTATAAAACTGGTTTTACCACTGATGTTGGTGAAAATGATGTGATTTTCGGTGGTGAGAAAAAGCTTTATAAGGCAATTTTGGAAGTTAATAAACGTTATAAACCAGCAGCAGTTTTTGTTTACGCTACTTGTGTAACTGCTTTAATTGGTGATGATATTGATGCAGTTTGTAAAGTTGCAGCGGAGAAAATTGGTACTCCTGTTATTCCTGTGATTGCTCCAGGTTTTATTGGTAGTAAAAATCTCGGAAATCGTTTTGGTGGTGAGGCTTTACTAGATTATGTAATCGGTACTGCTGAACCTGAATATACTACACCTTATGATATTAATTTGATTGGTGAGTACAATATTGCTGGGGAAATGTGGGGCGTTCTACCTTTATTTGAAAAGTTAGGCATCCGCGTTTTATCCAAAATTACCGGTGATGCTCGCTATCAAGAAATTACTTATGCTCACCGCGCTAAATTAAATGTCATGATTTGCTCACGGGCATTATTAAATATGGCGCGAAAAATGGAGGAACGTTATGGCATTCCTTACATTGAAGAGTCTTTTTATGGTATTAATGATATTAATCGTTGCTTGAGAACTGTTGCTGCTAAATTAGGTGATCCTGATTTAATAGCCCGGACAGAAAAGTTAATTGCTGATGAAACTGCGGCTTTAGATATTGCCCTTGCTCCCTATCGAGAACGCCTTAAAGGTAAGCGCGTGGTTCTATATACTGGTGGTGTGAAAAGTTGGTCAATTATTTCCGCAGCTAATGATTTAGGAATTGAGGTTGTTGCTACTAGCACCAGAAAAAGTACAGAGGAAGATAAGGCTAAAATCAAGAATTTACTGGGCAATGATGGCATTATGTTAGAAAAAGGTAATGCTCAAGAATTATTGCAGTTAGTGAGAGATACTAAAGCCGATATGTTAATAGCTGGTGGTCGAAATCAGTACACGGCTTTAAAGGCAAGAATTCCATTTTTAGATATTAACCAAGAACGTCATCATCCTTATGCTGGTTATATGGGAATGGTGGAAATGGCACGAGAATTGTATGAGGCTTTGTATAGTCCAATTTGGCAACAAATTCGTAAACCAGCACCTTGGGAAGTTTAGGTGATAGTTGACAGTGAAGAAGAAAAGGAGCAGGGAGCAGGGAGCAGGGAGCAGGGAGAAAAATTAATTCTTCCTCCTGACTCCTGACTCCTGACTCCTGACTCCTGACTCCTGACTCCTGAATTCTTACGTTTTATTTGAGATTATTGAGATTAATTTATGGCAATTGTTACTGTTCCCAATAAGTCTGTTACTGTTAATCCTCTCAAACAAAGTCAAGCTTTAGGTGCATCTTTGGCTTTTTTGGGATTAAAAGGAACTATACCTTTGTTCCACGGTTCTCAAGGTTGTACTGCTTTTGCTAAGGTGGTTTTAGTTCGACATTTTCGGGAAGCAATTCCTCTTGCTACTACAGCAATGACGGAAGTTACTACCATTTTGGGTGGTGAAGAGAATGTTGAACAAGCTATTTTAACTTTAGTAGAAAAAGCAAAACCAGAAATTATTGGTTTGTGTACAACTGGATTAACAGAAACTAGAGGAGATGATATTGAACGTTTTTTGAAGGATATTCGGGAACGTCATCCAGAGTTAGATTATTTAGCAATTGTTTTTGCTCCGACTCCTGATTTTAAAGGTGCGCTGCAAGATGGTTTTGCGGTTGCAGTAGAAAGTATTGTTAAGGAAGTTCCTAAAACTGGAGGAATTCAACCTGAACAAATTACGATTTTAGCAGGTTCAGCTTTCACTCCTGGAGATGTCCAAGAAGTTCGAGAAATGGTGACATCTTTTGGATTAGAACCAATTTTTGTCCCTGATTTGGGTGCTTCTTTAGATGGTCATCTGGAGGATGAATATAGTGCAGTAACTGTTAGTGGTACAACTCTTAAACAACTGCGTTCTCTGGGTAGTTCTGCTTTCACTTTAGCTTTAGGTGAAAGTATGCGGGGTGCTGCCAAAATTCTCCAAGAACGCTTTAATACAGATTACGAAGTTTTTAGAGATTTGACAGGTTTAGAACCTGTGGATGAGTTTCTTCAAGCTTTATCTGTTTTGAGTGGTAATCCCGTACCAGAAAAATATCGCCGTCAACGTCGTCAGTTGCAAGATGCAATGTTAGATACTCACTTTTATTTCGGTGCTAAACGAGTTTCTTTAGCTTTAGAACCGGATTTAATGTGGTCTACTGTGCAGTTTTTACAGTCAATGGGGGCTTCTATTCATGCTGCTGTAACAACGACAAAATCACCTTTATTAGAACATCTTCCCATCAAAAATGTCACTATCGGCGATTTGGAAGATTTGGAGGATTTAGCAGTAGGTTCTGATTTATTAATTGGTAATTCTAATGTAAATACCATATCAAAACGTCTTTCAATTCCCCTCTATCGTTTAGGAATTCCTATCTATGACCGTTTGGGAAATGGTCTATTTACTAAAGTAGGCTATCGCGGCACTATGGAAGTTTTATTTGGTATGGGAAACCTGTTTATAGAACATGAAGAGTCATTAATGATGAAGCAATGGCAACCAATCATTAATAAAAAATAAATGATTGATCTCGTTCCTAGTCTCTGACTAGGAATGCCATCACAGAGTCTCTGACTCTGACATCACAAAAGGCAGAGCCTTTAAAATTCATTCCCATACAGAGTATGGGAACGAGAAATATGGGAACGAGAAAATTCCCTTCTTCCCTGTTACCTTCTTTTAGGACTAATGAAAGTGAAAATTGCCTTTACGACAACTGACCGAATTCATGTTAATGCTCACTTTGGTTGGGCTAAAGAAATTGATGTTTATGAAATTTCAGATCATGGATATGAATTCCTCGAAACTCTGAAATTTGAAGGCGACCTCAAAGAAGATGGGAATGAAGATAAAATCACACCCAAACTTGAGGTATTAAATGATTGCACAATTGTTTATGTTCTAGCCATTGGTGGTAGTGCAGCCGCCCGTTTAATTAAGAAGGGTGTAACACCAGTTAAGGCTAAATCAGAAGAGGAAAAGATTGAAGAAATCTTGACTAAATTGGTCAAAACCTTGAAAGGTAATCCTCCACCTTGGTTGCGTAAAGCTTTACAACCAAAAACATCAAATTTTGCAGACGAAATTGAAAATGAAGCAACAGTATGAGTGAAAATAACAGCGTCAACGGAACTGCTACAAGCACACCAATAACTTCACCTTTTCTCAAAACTTTAGTCCAACAAATCCGGGCGCAAGATAGCTATGGTTTTTACCGGAGTTGGTCTGATGAATTAATTCTGAAACCTTTTGTTGTTACTAAAAAAAAGAAACGGGAAATTTCTGTTGAAGGTGAAGTTGACCCAGCAACTATATTACGAATAAACGCCTTTTTTCGGGCTGTAGCTTCCAGTGTTGAAAAAGAAACCGGACTAATTTCTCATGTGGTAGTTGATTTAGGTCATGAAGGTTTTGGTTGGGCTTTGGTATTTTCTGGTCGTTTATTGTTAGCTGTAAAAACTTTGCGCGATGCTCATCGCTACGGTTTTGACTCCCTAGAAAAGTTAAACGAAGAGGGAGAACAATTTGTTCAAAAAGGCATTGATTTGGCTAAACGTTTCCCAGAAGTAGGAAATATTTAATACTTGGGGATTGGGGATTGGGGATTGGTGACTGGGGACTAGGAACTAGGGAAGAAAGTTTTAGATTTAAGATTGGAGTTAATTTAATTAAATACAATCCCAAAAATCTAAAATACACTATTAAATCTCCAGTTACCAATGACTAATGACCAATGACTAATAACCAATGACTAATGACTAATAACCAATGACAATTGAGGAACTCACAGCAAAAATTAGAAAGCTAAATAGTAAGGCAGGTCAAATGAAAATGAATCTGCATGATTTAGCTGAAGGGCTACCAACAGATTACAAAACACTGATGGATGTTGCGGCTGAGACTTATGAAATCTATCGCCAGTTAGATGAACTCAAGCAACAACTAAAACAAATGGAGAGTGCAAAATGAGTGGAACTATTGAAGAATTCAAAAAACTCGTAGATGCAGAAGAATTTTTTATCTTTTTTCAACTGCCCTACGACCAAAAATTTGTGAATGTTAATCGTCTGCATATATTGAAAAAGTTTTCTCAATATATGAGTGAAATTGATGATGCTTCTCCTAACTTGAGTGCAGAAGAAAAATTAACTCAATATTGTTTGGCTTTGCAAAAAGCCTATCAGGTTTTTGTGGAATCAACACCCCACGAACAAAAGCTGTTCAAGGTGTTTAATGATAAGCCAAAAAATGTAGTCACGCTGACAGAAATCACTTCTGATTAGGAGGTATAAATTGATCAACCTAACGCCTACTGAATTAGAGCGTTACAGCCGCCAAATGATGCTCCCAAATTTTGGCGAAGCTGCTCAAAAACGCCTCAAGTCAGCGACGGTTTTGGTGACTGGTGTGGGGGGATTAGGCGGGACAGCAGCACTTTACCTAGCAGTAGCAGGTGTTGGGCGGCTCATCCTAGTTCGGGGTGGTGATTTGCGGCTGGATGATATGAATCGTCAAGTTTTAATGACTGACGATTGGGTGGGAAAACCGAGAGTATTCAAAGCCAAAGAAACTCTACAAGGTATTAATCCTGATGTGCAAATTGAAGCTATTCATGATTACATTACGCCAGAAAATGTAGACTCATTGGTGCAATCTGCTGATATGGCTTTGGACTGCGCTCACAATTTTACCGAGCGGAATTTGTTAAATGAAGCTTGTGTGCGTTGGCGTAAGCCGATGGTAGAGGCTGCAATGGATGGGATGGAGGCTTATCTAACCACGATTATTCCTGGTGTAACTCCTTGTTTGTCCTGTCTATTTCCAGAAAAGCCGGATTGGGATCGACGTGCTTTTTCAGTTTTAGGGGCTGTTTCTGGGACTTTGGCTTGTTTGACTGCGTTGGAAGCTATCAAACTAATTACCGGTTTTAGTCAACCACTTTTGTCAGAGTTGCTAACAATTGATTTGCAGCGAATGGAGTTTGCTAAACGCCGTTCTCACCGCGATCGCAATTGTCCAGTCTGTGGTAATACTGCACCTTGGCGATACTCCCAATCTCAATCTGTTTCGGTGTGAAATTCCACCAGTAAATTAATAAATAACCTCCATCTGAAAATCAGAATAATCGCTACAGAACAGGAAACAAAATGACTGTTACTTTAACAGAAAAGGCAGAATTTCGTCTGTGGGCTTTTTTAAAAAGTTCCACAACTGATGAAACTAATAACGCGAAAAAAGGTGTCCGCATTTCCGTTAAAGATGGTGGTTGTAATGGCTATGAGTATGGAATTGAAATTACAAATAAGCCCCAACCAGACGATATTGTCAGCCAACAAGGAAATGTGTTGATTTATGTTGATGCTGCAAGTGCGCCGTTATTAGAAGGTGTGGTAGTCGATTTTGTTGAGGGAGTAATGGATAGCGGTTTTAAGTTTTCCAATCCTAATGCAACTGACACCTGTGGTTGTGGCAAATCTTTTAAAGCTGGTGATTGTTCACCTAATGGTGTACCTTGCAGCTAAAATAATTTGGAACTTAGGTAAAAATAAATATAGAAACTTTCCTAAGTTCCATTTAATCACCTACAAATTTACAAGTTTTCCGTAGACATACTCTACATCTTTTTGTGTACGGAAGGGAGCATTTCCCCGCCCTAAAAGGGGAAAACTTAACCAATTTGCCAAAGTAATTCTATTCACGTTTCAGGAGAACTAGAAAATGGCTTATCAAGTAAGATTGATCAGCAAAAAAGAAAATATCGACACCACAATTGAATGTGATGACGAGACTACAATTCTAGATGCAGCGGAAGAAGCTGGTATTGAATTACCCTTTTCTTGTCACTCAGGTTCTTGCTCTAGCTGTGTAGGTAAAGTTGTAGAAGGCGAAATCAACCAAGACGATCAAAACTTCTTGGATGATGAACAAGTGTCTAAGGGTTACGCTTTATTGTGCGTTACATACCCCCGTTCCAACTGCACAATCAAAACTCATCAAGAAGCTTATCTCGTTTAATACAAATTCAGTAGAATTTTAGCATTGCTAAACCTCTGATTTAATCATGATGGAGGATGTTTATCATCTTTCATCATTTGAATTTTCATTGTTATCTCTTGTCCTACAATGTTTACTTCTTTTATTGTGATGGGTTGTTCTTTAGAATTACTGAAACCTGGTGAGAAAGGAATTGTCACTGTCTGTAAAACTCAGGATGAAACAATTAGAAAAAAACTAATTGCAATGGGTATCAAGACAGGAACTAATATCACTGTTGAGCAGCAGTTTCCGGCTTTTGTGATTAAAGCTGGTAATATACCTATGACTATAGACAGGGAAACAGCACGGGCTATTTATGTGCGTGTGATTGAGGGGTGAAAAGACTGATTATTAACTTTTGTTTAAATTGTAATTTAAAAGACATAAAACCTGTATCTTAATACAAATATTCCAGGTGATTAAATTAAATTAAGATGTCTTTATTCACAAACTTACTCAACCTCTATTCAGGAAATAAACCTGTAGGGGATTTTTTTACGGAAATAATTGCTTATTATTTTTCTGTTAATAAGGATATTTTACTAGACTGGTTAAAACCATATTCAATTCCTGGTAGTAGGGGTTTAGCAATGCTAAACCCCTACAATTCGCGTATTAATATTTCAAGTCAAGTTGAATATAAAAAACTAAAACACCATGAAACGAATAGTAGAATTGATATTGTAATTGAATTAGTAAATGAACTGACTACAGATTTAATATTTATTGAGTGTAAAATTGATTCTGGAGAAATGGATGGACAATTAAAGAGATATTCTGAAATATTAAATGAACAGATAGCAAGTAATAAATATTTATTTTATATCACTCTGCACTATGATCCAAAAGAATCTGCTAATTTATTAGATAATGTTGAATTTATACAATTAGGATGGTATCATTTATATGATTTTTTACTGGAAAAATCAACTGATATTTTGGGTAAAGAAATTTTATTATTTATGGAGAAATACCAAATGAATGAAATTAATCAATTTTCATCCATTGATATGCTGACAATGATGAATTTTAATAAGACTTTGACAATCATGCAGTCGTCATTAAATGGGGAAGTTAAAGACAAATTTAAAACCAGTTTTGGTGGTGTTAATAAAGAAGCAGGAAGCCTAACACAATGGAGAGACTGTAGTAGATATATAATCAGGAATTCTCTTGCTCCTAAATGTAAATGGGGTTTATGGTGTGGTTTAGGTTACTGGGATTTAAATCCTAAGAATTTAACTGAATATCCATCTTTAGGGATTGTTTTAGAAGTTGCTCCTTACTTTGAAAAAAGACCAGAAATTATCACATCTATGCAAAAAGTTATTACTGATAAACCAGATGAATGGTTTCCTATGAATTTAGTAACTTATCCCGAATGGTCAGCAATAATTTACAAAAAAAGTCTTCAGTCTTTTCTATCTTCAGAGAATCAACTTGTTGAAATTAAGAAATTCTTTTTAGATTCTATTGATGAACTAATCAATATTCAACCGTATTTTGACTTCTCTTGGAAAGGTTTAGATATAGAAGACAGTCCAGAAGAAGATTAAAATAGTTTTTCTTAATTACCAGTTCTCCTATCCAACAAACCAATTATCATCTAAAACCTGCTCTAAAGAACCAATAGGATTGATCGGAAATTTATCCACGGGTAATTGAGAGCGATCGCTGGCTTCTTTTCTTGCTTCTTCATAACATTCCTCAAAGATTTCTAAAATGTAAGGTTTCAGACTAGGACTATCTTTAAGTTCTTTTTTTATCTGTCTCCGAAAAGTCCTGATTTCCCCTTTCCAATGTCCTTCATTACGCTCTTTTTCGCTATCCCAATATTTCAGTTTGAGCAGATGTTCGAGCAGTCTAATCAATAAACTTTCTATAGCTCGCTTTTGACTTCTCCCCATAGTTTCTAATTCTTCAATCAAATTCTCTAAATCCACAGATGAAAATTGCCCAGCACGAAGCTGATTAATAGTTGTCCGCAACCAAAGATAATAATCTTGGTCATATAAAGTTTGATTTGCTACTTCTATTGGTAACAGCATAGACTCACAGTTGCAATTGCAGGTTTACGTGGTAAATATTCAATATATTGATCCGTTAGCCCAGATTATTAATACCTAATCTACAAGTATAATAACCAAAAACGGTATCACTTGACTACAAGTTATAACTATATTTGGCAAAAATTTAGATCCTCCACTTATTAAAGAAGTCGAGGATATTATTTTAATCAACTAAATTTTATATTGTTTTAATTGTAATTTATATATTGCATCGCTATCAAACAACATCATAAAATGTAATATTCAATATCAAAAACATCAAATATAATTTTTAGCTTCTGTAATCCACTTAACAATTTTTTAATCACATTTATGGTCAAAAATGGATGGATCTTTATAAATCATTCATAATTCCATCTGATCAGAGTGATAATATATAAATAAGCTAAATTGTTGGCAGTGAACCTCAACCTCAACAAAAAGCGATTACAGAGTTAGACAAAACATTCTTACTTGAATCCTCGTTCACCTAAAACAAAGGTAAAAGTAAGAAAGTTAGATAAAAATATAGAAAACCTGCGTAAATCTTATTTCCGAAATTATCCAAAGCATTAAAATCCCCAAGATTTTTAATACTTCGGATTGGCAATAAATCATAGAAGTAATTGCTTTTTTAGCCAGCGACTATAAAGCCTCACAGTTCAATTTCTATGGATTAAGGTGTAGGCTACCAACGAGATGAGGCTGCGCCAAATAAATTATGTAGAGATTTTATATATAACGTCTCTACATCCAGGAATAAAGTGCATCTTCATAAATAACCGGTATTAATACCTTTTCCAGGGTGATAGATAAAATATCTCTTAGCCCCCCTTTTTAAGGGGGGTTGGGGGGATCTAATTTGTGGCAACATCACAGAGAATTGGTATTGCAATTGTTCATCAGCTACTGCTGGTTTTTCAGAATTCTAATAGTCTTTTTAAATATGGTGGGCATTGCTCACCATTACGTTTTTAGTTGTTTTCATAGTCATAATTATGAGTCAAACAAATCAACCAAATTTGAGTGCAGCAACTAGCCAATGGCTAATCACAAAAGGTTACAACGCTGAGGATTTAAATCAGCGCGGGGAAAATGGTGATACAGCTTTAATGAAAGCTACTAGGGAGGGATTATACGCGGTTGTGAAAGAACTGATAGATGCTGGTGGGGATATCAATGCTACAAACAATGATCACAATAATGCTCTGTGGTTTGCTTGTTTTGGTAATCACTACGATTTAATCAATTTATTGCTAGATGCCAACATTGATATTAACAATCAAAATGATAATGGTGCAACTGTCCTGATGTATGGTGCATCGGCTGGAAAGACAGAAGTAGTGAGATTGCTATTACAACATCATCCTAACATGAATTTGCAAAATTTGGACGACTATAAAGCAATTGATTTTGCCAGCAATAGAGAAGTTTTAAGGTTACTTAAAAATGCCACACAGTAAGCTTTCTGGAAAAGCCTTTCACGAGGCTACCAAGCATTTTTACCTATCAGTGCAGATGAATCCAAATTATGTGGATGCGTCAACTCAACCCCTCGCTTTTAAAGTTTATCCTAAATTTTATCGGCGAGTGAAATTAATTCCCGATAATCCCATTCATGCTTTTATCAGGTTAACAAGCGTCATTACTTTTGAGAAGATTTACAAAAACGAACCCTATCAACTCCGTGTAAATCCCTCAGCAGGGGCGTTATATCCGACGGAAGTTTATATCCAGATTCGTGGTGTTGAAGGATTTATAGATGCTATCTACCATCTGGAAGTTGAGAATAATTGTCTGACGTTGATTTATGAATTAATTGATGATGGTTTGGAGAGTTATCTAATACCCAATAAACGTATCAACGGCTTCATTTTTTTAGTTAGTTGTGTTTATTATAGGTCTAGCTGGAAATATCAAGACAGGAGCATTAGATATTGCTTATTGGATAGCGGACACCATTTAGGCGCTATTGCAGCTTCAGCATATCTTCATGAAAAAAACATCAAATTAATCTTTGACTTTGATAAACTCTCTCTCAATGCTGATTTAGGATTTGAGAATAAGGAGTTTATTAGTAGTTGTGTGATATCGGGAGAGACACAAAACAAGCCAGTCCGAAGTTTAAGGTTATCAGTTCCTTTCGTTTGTGGTACTGATTATTTTCAAGCTAATCAATTCATTGAAGATGCCTATCAAGCAACATCAATGCAACTTAGTCGCCAGCAAAAGCTAGAACATCCTCAATTTAATTTTCACCGAGAACGGTTTTTTGAGAACGTTTGGAATAGGCGTTCTATTCGACGTTTTCAAAGGCAGTCTATTGCTCAAGAAATCTATTGGCGAATTTGGCAAGATATTCAGCAACCAATCCCAACGGAAAATTTTGAGAAAATAGAAATTTACTCGGTGGTGCATCGTGTTGAAGGTATGACACCCGGTTTATATCACGGTAGGAATCTCATTAAGTCGGGTGAATTTAGTGAAAAAACAGGTTACTTGTGTATTAATCAGGCGATCGCTAAAGACTGCGCTGTAACTTTGTTTTTTGTGTCCGATTATTTGAGTTATCAAACTGCTATGCAATTAGCTGGTTTTATCGGACAGCGAGTGTATCTATCCAGCAATTATTGGGGAATAGATTGTAGTGGTATTGGTGCTTTTTATGATGATGAAGCCCAAGAATTTCTAGGAACCAATCAGGATGTTCTGTATGTAATGGCAATTGGTAAATAAAATAGGAAAATCAACAGAAATGGCCAGAAGAGAATCAGAATTCAATGCTGATGATAAGCACCCTATGCAAGCAACATCAGCAGATATTATCCTGCGACAACAGCTAGAATATTCTATCAGCAGGTACTTTTATCAAGGATGCGATCGCGCAATTCAAAATCTGTTGTCTCATTGTCGTTGGTATATGACAACTCATGCTAGTGCTTTGACTTTAGTAATTGAATGCCCAGATCAAGTTAGCAACTGGCGAATTTTGCAAAAAATTGTGCCAATGGCGAGTTTACTTTATAGCATTGTCAGTAGTGCAAAAATTCGCGTCTGTCCCCCAGAAGCTAACGCTGTACCATTTGAAATGAGGGTAGATGAACTCTCAGTTTACCGTGATTGGGCATAACTAGATTTTGGATTTTGGATTTTGGATTTGAGATTGTTAATTAATCCATCACATTCTGGTTAATAACTGTGATTAGTTCTGCCAAAACTAACTCAGCAGAATGTTGGACAACAGGGCTTAAATCTATTCCAAAATCAAGATTTGCAGCTTCAATTAAATAAACAATCACATCTTGGGGAAAATCATCTTTAAAGATTTTTCTCCCCGCCGCTAAGGCATGATCCCAACGAAAATCATGCAGGTTATAACTAGTTTCTGGTAGTGCTTCTAGTTCTTTCCCTGGGACTTTAAATATAGCACCTGCTTCGGAATCTGTGCAACTAGCATCAAGAATAATTAATTTTTCACTTCCTCTCGCTTGAAACATCACTTCCATTCCCGCAGTCCCACAATCAAAAACGCGGACTTTGGGGTGAGGATTTTGGGCGAGATATTGCTGTAAACGTTGGGCAATAATCACCCCTACAGCGTCGTCATTACGATTGAGATTTCCGCAACCAATGATAGTTAGCATGGGATATTTATAATAACATGATTATTATCAATTTTGCACAATAAATTAACTAAAATATTAAAAATTACGGAAATTTTGATAACATCTCCAATCGTTGACTTTATAGTGACTATAGCAGCCCTAAGTAGCAGCCAAGATCCCCGACTTCTTGTTTAATCAAGTCCATAAACTATCAAGCAATGCTCAGAAGTCGGGGATCTGATTGTTCAGAAATAATTCAGTGTTTATTTTCTCTGCGTCTATCTGTAGTCATTAGTAATCAGATAGAATTGCAATATGCTAGTATTTCGTGATACAGAAACTAAAGGTAGAGGTATATTTGCTCATCAAGATTTTGCTAAAGGAGATTTAATTGAAACAGCCCCAGTAATCGTGATCCCTAAACAACAAATTAAATTAATTACTAAAACTGTTTTACTTAATTATTATTTTGGTTGGCATGGAGAAAGTGGCGCTATAGCTTTAGGTTTTGCTTCTCTTTTTAATCATTCCTATCATCCCAATGCGGTTTATATTAAAAATTTTGCTAAAAATATAATTGAAATTATTGCTCATCAATATATTCGTCAAGGTCAGGAAATTACTATTAATTATAATGGGCAAGTTGATGATATTTCTCCTGTGTGGTTTGATGTGGTGGAATAATGATCACGCAAAGATGCAAAGACGCAAAGAGGAAAAAATTAGGTTATTATTTAACTTTTATCCGCTTGTGCTAAAAAATCCTTTGGTGATAGAATAGGAATATTTTGATAGAATTTAAGCACCAATAAATCTTCATCTCCGGTAATGATCAAATTAGCATTACCAGCAATAGCAAGCGAGAGAAATTTATCGTCTTTTGCATCTCGACACACTTGCACATGATCGACAACATCAACCATCTCAGCAATATTTTTTAAATACAAAATAAACTTTTGCCGCTCTTCTAAACTGACATAATTATCAAACTTTTTTCTAGAGAGAACCCTTTCTATTTCTGCAAGTGTTTCAGAAGAAACAAGAATGTGATGGCAATCAAAAGCATAACGAACTGCTTGAGCAGTGATAGAGTTTGGAGTTAATAAGCGACTCACAAAACAATTAGTATCAATGACAATTTTTTGCTCAATCATCACTGTCAAGAATTTCTTTGAGTTTTTCTTCTGTCATACCTTTTGCTTCAGCATTTTTGCCAACTTGATCACAAAATTCCTGAAACTCATCTTTTAGCAATCTAGTCAATCTTTGATATTCTAAGACAGACAGCACTACAACTAAATCTTGGTCCTGATGCTGAATGGTTATTGGTTCTTTTTGGGCTTTATCTAAAAATTCTGTAAAATTTTGTTTTGCTTCTGTAGCAGATAAGTAAATCATAATATATATACCTCCTTTGCCTTGATTATAACTCAATTTGGTTATTTTACTCTTTCCTCAACGGTGAAACTGCCTACACAAACCTATAATTACTGGCTAATCAAATAGTAAATTTATACATTTTACGTTGAGATTCAACTACCTATGCCAACCTACAATTTTTCTTAATCACTTTTTTTCAATCTTTCGGCATCGCGTTTAGCCCAAAAATCATCTCTTTTGGCTTGTTCTTCAATTAGTTTATTCTGTCTAATTTCCTGTACATTACCTTCAAGATGAGCTACTATTGATTTTTCAATCTCCAGATATTTGATACTACGAACAGTATGCACAGGTTGAACAATTTGTACTAAAGCAGCACCAAATTTTGTAACTCTAATTTCTTGTGTTTGTCCAGAATATCGTTTACCAGTTTTGATATACCAAGCAAACATTTCGCAATTATTGGAATGTATATTGTATTCACCAAATAAATCAGCATATTCATGAACACGCTTTAATTCCTCTTCGGTGAGTTCTACAGTTCCGTGCCATTCTACTCCAGCAGAACCCCAACCTACAGAATTATTAAAATTGCCATCTTCACTCAAGTAATAATGACGAGCAATTCCTAATGTAGAATCAATCACCATACTGTAAATACTCACCATAATTATATTATAATTGTACAAGTTAGTGATGTTCTCTATCAGTAGAGTAGTAGAGTAGGTTGGGTTGAACAACGTAAAACCCAACATTTAGCATTTAATTTATTCCATCTTTTGTCTGCGATAAATCCAACAAATTCGCCAACTTATAAACTATTCTCGCACCGACATTAGCATCCCATTCTGCATCCCCAACTTCACACACATCAAACCCAATAATTTTTCTACCACTCTTCACAACTTCCCTAAACAAACAATAAACTTGCTCTAATTCCAAACCACCCGGAACAGGAGTTCCTGTATTTGGGCAGAGTTTAGGATCTAAACCATCTACATCAAAACTGATATGTACATGATTAGGTAAATTAGCAACTATTTCTTGGCATAAATTCAGCCAAGTTTTACCAGCATATTGTTGTTGTTTAATAGCTGAGTCATAATAAGCAATAACTCGATTATTAGAACCATTAATTATTTCCACTTCATCAATACAAATATCTCGCAAACCTACCTGCACTAACTTAGAAATTTGTGGAATTTTCAGCGCATTGAACATAATTGACGCATGGGAAAATTCAAAACCTTCGTAAGCGTCCCGTAAATCTGCGTGTGCATCAATATGCAAAATCCCAAAGTCTTGATATTGATTTGCTAAAGCTTGGAAATAACCCAAAGGTGAACTGTGATCACCACCAATAACAGCAACTTTTTTACCCCTATTTATTGCTTCCTCACACTGGGTAAATAACCATTGATTTACCTGTTCACCAGCTTGATTAATTTCTATAAGTACAGGTGTTAAATCTGGCGATTCTGTGATTGATTTGCCTTCTGTTTGTCGTTCAATTATTTTTGCTGCTTGTTGACGATAATAATTATTTTTATCTAAAATATCTTGAGGAATTTCTACTAAATAAATTCCCTGTTTCCAACCATCAGGATGATCAAAATCAAATACATCTATTTGATAAGAAGCATCTAAAATTCGTTGTGGTGCATTTGCTGTTCCTGCACCATAAGAAACTGTGACTTCCCAAGGTACAGCAAAAATAATTAAATTTGCATCATCATAATTTTTAGGTAATCCCCATAGATTACCATTAACTTCAGCTATACCGCTAGGATTGTAGTCTGGGATTTGATTATTCATGGCGTATCTTCTGGATGGATATCAGCAGAGAAAACACTGCTTAGGTGATATTTCCATTGTAGCAGTGTAGACCATGAAAATAAATATGTTATGTATAGCTATCCTAGCTTTGAAACTGTTTAGAAAAATTGCCGATATTGTTATTCAGGAAACAATACTGACCAGTAGGGGTGATGTGATGGTTAAATTTTAAAAAAAGGTTTGGCTGTGAACCAAACCTCATATAATTGCTGTGCTTAACAACGTACTAAATTAATTTAGTTCTAGTCTGCTTACAGATCATCTTCCCAGAGGATGTGTCCAAATATCCCAAAACCTGATAAAGCATTACTTGGAACTTGCTGAAAAATTTATTCCCAGGTAAGAGAATCCCGGTTCTCTCTTGTTCAATAAATTTTATCCAGATGAACTGAGTAACTTATGCGAATATTTAGCCCAAATTTAAAGTTTTCAACTCCCGAAAAGAATGCAGTTTATTAAAAAACCTATCAAAATCAAAACTTAAAGGATCAACTTTTCCATTAGCCACATCTACAGCACGATGAGTAGTAATTCTCTCATCAGGAACTTGACTTTGAGCAATTAACCAGGCTAAAGAATCATATTGAACTTCCGTATATCCTGTATGTTCCTTGATATTACGTTTACCCCAAGCATCAGGAGGGGTTTCTAAAGAAACATGATAGGCGAAATTATTCACAGATGGAGGTAAATCAGGATTAGTCTGGACAGTTTCCACACCATTAGCACCATTGAAAACTGAATTACCAGCACCAAAAGCCCGTTTATCAGGTGGTACTAAATAAATCACCATCCCATCAAGTGCAATTAAAACATGATAACTAGCTTGGACATTTTCATCAACATTATTAGTTTGAAAGAAATTAACTGCACTAGAAGCAGAATTAGTAGTTTCGTGAAGGACTATAATCGGTTGATTCTTCAAAAGTACACCATTCACATCTTTGCTATATCTTTCACCATAATTACTAGGATTAATAGTTGCCGATGCTAAACTAGGTTTATACTGAGCAAAAGCAGCAGTAGTAGAATATCTAGTAAGAGTTTGGTTTGTCTGTACAGAAGATGGAGGTAATTGAGGAATTGTTAGTAATTTAGATAATTGAGGTAACTTTGGTTGCTGTTCTTCAATTTTTTGCGCTGATTGAAATTGTGTTTGTGGAGATTCACCCAAAACTTTAGTATCCGGGTTTGATGTATTGATATTACTTGAAGAATTTCTTACACTACCAATCAAAAGAGCTAAAATCAAAGCTGCAAGCATGAAAAAAATTAGCATAACTCTAGCTGCCCAGTCTCTAAATCTCATAATCTATTAAATTCTCTTGAATATAGACAGTTAATAAACTAAACTTAAATTTTACTTATTCAGCTAATAATCTGGAATCCAGAAGTTCTTAATATTCATCAAAATTGCCCCTGAAATAAAATTTTCATTGTCATCTGCAAAGGAAGTTATCGGGAAAATTAAACCAACCATTTCATCACTGCACATTACCTGAGTAAGTCTTTGCTCAAAATTTCATTTTAGTTATTTAATGTTAATACATAGAATGCCTAATTCATCTTCATCATCTAGCTGAAATTGACCATATTGGATATCATAGCTCAATCACTCAAGACGTTCAAATTCATCATCGGGGATAATAGCAGCTACGTCTTTTCCCTATTTTGCCAATACGAGGCGCTGTTTCCTCAATATCACATCATTAATAATCAACTAAAATTTACACTGGATTATATCTATTTGTAAACGGATAAAACTATCCTCTTGACTTTTAAACATATTGTTTTCTTGACAACCTGTATAAACTATCAAAATCTAGGAAAATAATAAATTAAGTGTAGTATCACAAAACTAACTCTATTTTTTCACACAATATGACCCATCCTTTCCTCAAACACCTACATAGTCCAGAACGTCCCGTTATCGTCTTTGATGGCGCAATGGGAACAAATCTGCAAACCCAAAACCTCACCGCTGAGGACTTCGGAGGCGCACAGTATGAAGGTTGTAACGAATATCTAGTTCATAGTAACCCAGAAGCTGTCGCTAAAGTTCACCGTGACTTTCTCGCGGCTGGTGCTGATGTCATTGAAACCGACACCTTTGGCGCTATGTCCATAGTTTTAGCAGAATACGACTTAGCAGACCAGGCTTATTACCTCACCAAGAAAGCCGCAGAACTGGCTAAAAGTGTCGCTGCGGAATTTTCGACACCAGAAAAACCCCGCTTTGTCGCCGGTTCTATGGGACCAACAACCAAACTTCCTACCTTGGGACATATTGACTTTGACACTATGAAAGCCTCTTTTGCTGAACAAGCAGAAGCTTTGTTTGATGGTGGTGTGGATTTATTTTTGGTAGAGACTTGCCAAGATGTGCTACAAATCAAAGCCGCATTAAACGGAATTGAAGAAGTTTTTGCGAAAAAAGGCGAAAGAAGAGCCTTAATGGTTTCCGTGACAATGGAAAGTATGGGGACAATGTTAGTCGGTACGGAAATTGCTGCTGTAGTGACAATTTTAGAACCATACTCGATTGATATTCTCGGTTTAAACTGCGCCACTGGTCCAGACTTGATGAAACCACATATCAAGTATTTATCAGAACATTCACCTTTCGTAGTTTCCTGTATTCCTAACGCAGGTTTACCGGAAAATGTTGGCGGTCAAGCGCATTACCGACTGACACCGATGGAATTACGGATGTCTTTAATGCACTTTATCGAAGATTTAGGTGTCCAAGTGATTGGGGGTTGCTGTGGGACACGGCCAGCACACATTCAACAATTAGCGGAAATTGCCAAAGAGTTAAAACCGAAAGTTAGACAACCCAGTTTAGAACCAGCAGCAGCATCAATTTATTCTACTCAACCCTACGAACAAGATAATTCTTTCTTGATTGTTGGTGAACGTCTTAACGCCAGTGGTTCTAAAAAATGCCGTGATTTACTCAACGCCGAAGACTGGGATGGTTTGGTATCAATGGCGCGAAGTCAAGTTAAAGAAGGCGCACACATCCTTGATGTTAACGTTGATTATGTGGGACGTGACGGCGTGCGTGATATGCACGAGTTAGTTTCCCGTATTGTTAATAATGTTACCTTACCTTTAATGCTCGATTCCACCGAATGGGAAAAAATGGAAGCGGGTTTAAAGGTGGCTGGTGGTAAGTGTTTGCTCAATTCTACCAACTATGAAGATGGCGAACCGCGATTTTTAAAGGTGTTGGAATTAGCGAAAAAATACGGGGCTGGTGTAATTATTGGGACAATTGATGAAGATGGCATGGCGCGGACAGCCGAGAAAAAGTTTCAAATTGCCCAACGTGCTTATCGTCAAGCTGTAGAATATGGTATTGCTCCCACAGAGATATTTTTTGATACTTTAGCTTTACCGATTTCTACTGGGATTGAAGAAGATCGGGAAAATGGTAAAGCTACCATTGAATCAATTCGCCGCATTCGTCAAGAATTGCCAGGAAGTCATGTAATTCTTGGTGTTTCTAATATATCTTTCGGGCTAAATCCAGCATCGCGGATGGTGTTAAACTCGATGTTTTTGCATGAAGCAATGAACGCGGGTATGGATGCAGCAATTGTCAGTGCGAGTAAAATTTTACCATTGGCGAAAATTGATCCCCAGCATCAAGAGGTTTGCCGTCAATTAATTTATGATGAACGTAAATTTGATGGTAATGTCTGCGTTTATGATCCTTTGGGAGAACTAACAACAATTTTTGCAGGAGTCAAAACCAAACGGAATACGGGAATTGATCAAAATCTCCCTATTCCCGAACGTTTGAAACGGCATATTATTGACGGTGAACGCATTGGTTTAGAAACACAATTAACCAAGGCTTTAGAACAATATCCACCTTTAGAAATCATCAATACTTTCTTGTTAGATGGGATGAAAGTTGTAGGTGAATTGTTCGGTTCTGGACAAATGCAATTACCTTTTGTATTACAATCAGCCGAAACCATGAAAGCTGCGGTTGCGTATCTTGAACCGTTCATGGAAAAGTCCGAATCTGGTAATAATGCTAAGGGAACTTTTGTAATTGCCACGGTGAAAGGTGATGTTCACGATATTGGTAAAAACCTGGTGGATATCATCTTGTCTAACAATGGTTATAAGGTGATTAACCTGGGAATTAAGCAATCGGTGGAAAACATCATTCAAGCTTACGAACAGCATAAACCTGATTGTATTGCCATGAGTGGATTGTTAGTAAAATCTACCGCTTTCATGAAGGAGAATTTACAGGCTTTTAATGAAAAAGGCATTACTGTACCGGTGATTTTAGGTGGTGCGGCTTTAACTCCTAAGTTTGTCAATCAAGATTGCCAAGGTACTTACAAAGGTAAGGTTGTTTATGGCAAAGATGCTTTTTCTGATTTGCATTTCATGGATAAGTTAATGCCAGCGAAAAACGCAGGTAATTGGCATGATTTGCAGGGATTTTTGGATGAATTAGGAGAATCGAAAGAGTCAACAAAGGGACATCAAGAAACGGTAGATAATGCTGTTCAAGATAAAGTACCTGCTGAACCTAAAGTAATAGATACCCGTCGTTCGGAAGCAGTAGCTGTAGATATTGAACGTCCAAAACCACCTTTTTGGGGAACACAGTTTTTACAATCTGATGATATTTCTTTAGAGGAGATATTCTGGTATTTAGATTTGCAAGCTTTGGTGGCTGGACAATGGCAATTCCGCAAGCCAAAGGAACAATCTAAGGAGGAATATCAGGAGTTTTTAGCTGACAAGGTTTACCCAGTTTTAGAGGAATGGAAGCAGCGAATTATTGAGGAGAATTTATTGCACCCTCAAGTGATTTATGGGTATTTTCCTTGTCAGTCTGTGGGGAATAGTTTGTTGATTTATGAAACGAACCGCAGAGGCGCAGAGGACGCAGAGGTAAGAACTAGTTTTGAGTTTCCGCGTCAGAGGTCTTTTAATAGGTTATGTATTGCAGATTTCTTTGCACCAAAGGAGTCGGGAATTATTGATGTTTTCCCTATGCAAGCGGTGACTGTGGGGGAAGTTGCCACGGAGTTTGGACAAAAGCTATTTGCCAATAATCAATACACTGATTATCTGTATTTTCATGGTATGGCTGTACAGGTAGCGGAAGCTTTGGCGGAATGGACACACGCGAGAATCCGCCGGGAGTTGGGTTTTGGTGATTCTGAGCCGGATAATATTCGAGATATGTTGGCGCAGCGTTATCAAGGTTCTCGGTATAGTTTCGGCTATCCGGCTTGTCCGAATATCCAAGATCAGTTTAAGCAGTTGGAGTTGTTGGGGGTTGATAGGATGAAGATGCACATGGATGAAAGTGAGCAATTGTATCCTGAACAGTCGACGACGGCGATTATTACTTATCACCCTGTAGCGAAGTATTTCACGGCTTAATTGCACTTTCTTACCCCCTTTATTGTGAGATAGAGGGGGGATTTAATTTAATATTAATAGTGGGTTATGCGAACTCTGACAAGATGCTATGATAAATTTGTCAAATCACCTTTTTATTAACAACTAACAACTGACTGATAACCAATGAATAAATTACTTGTAGTAGCCACAGGAAACCCCGAAAATTTGAAGGAAATGCAGGCTTATTTAGCTGATTCTAGTAGGTAAATTAGATTTATTTAGGGAACTTTAATAAATCCCATCCCAACCTGATTAAAATGGTCATCACCAGTTAAAATTAGACTAATTTTTAATTCTTTCATTACAGCCATTGATGATAAATCCGTAAATGAAATTAAAGGCTTATCCAAATATTTTAAGCGCAGATTTTGTGTAGCGGTAAATCGTTCAGGAGTCATCCCAATTAATTTAAAATGCTCATTTTCAAAACTTTTTAATAATAACTCCATTGCTTTCTTAGCTTGATAAACATTTAATCGCTTAAACAATAAACAGGACTTACGCAACTGGCACATTGGTAGGGTGCGTCAGACTGCATAAATCCTGCAAATAAACAGATTGTTGATATCTGACGCACCCTACAACAGATTTTTGGTGTGACACTTGCGTAAGTCCTAAATAAAGTAAAAGTTTCATTGAGAACATAATCAGTTGTATAAATAAAACCTTGCTGACTGATTATATTTTGATAACAGTCAACGGCTTCTTGATGAGAAGTTTCTCGACGATCATAAAGTGTCAACCAACCCCAAGTATCAATAAATAATTGACTATTCATATAATTCTTGATCTATATTCTGGGCTAAACTCCCATGTTCAACTGCACCAATAAACTCAGCTAGTGGATCATTGATAAAGTCTTCATCCTTCTTTGTCTGAGAATTAGATATCAGAACATGAAGAAACTGTAATACCTGACTAAGTTGTTCATCAGGAATTTGATTGATTTCTTCTAATACTATTTGTCGAAGATTTGCAATGGTACTCATAGGAGTAAACTGAAATTATTGGTATTGCCTTCAATTATAATATAATCCAAATTCAATTAAAGCTATATTTAGCTATTGCTTGCCAGAAATTAATTTTTTAGCGGTAAATTTTAACGAGCTTATTTTTATCTTCATGAAATTAGGTTAAAATCCGAATATTGGCAATTTCAGGTATAAAAACTAGATTATGGCAAATCCAGAGCATTTAGCAATACTGAATCAAGGAAAAGAGTTTTGGAATGAGTGGAGAGAGGAAAATCCAGATATAATACCTGACCTGAGAGAAGCTGATTTGAGTGGGACTAATTTGAGTAGGGCTAATCTGAGTAGGGCTGACTTCAGTTGCTCTTTTTGCACCTGGAGAATTTGCCAGTTTATATAAAAAGATTATAGAAACTACAGATTTAATTTTATGCAAAACTCCCCAAAGTGATAATTATATTAATAACCAAGGCATTCAATTTTATTCAAACTCAACAATTCACACTTGGGAAACCCTACGCTTTCGCTCAAAAACAGAAATCAAAATTGCTGAAGCATTAGACAGAACTGGAGTTTTATTTGTACCCAATTCCTTAGCACGACTCAACACACCCAAAGGGAGAGAAAACAAAGAAGCTGATTTCCTCATTTGTTATAAAGGTAAATGGGGAGTTTTAGAAGTTGATGGACCATTTCACACCGCAGAACGCAGAGTTGAAGAACAAGAAAGAGAACGCATTTTCAAGAAAAACGGTATCAAAGTTGTAGAAAGATTTGATTCTGAAAGATGTTATAACAATCCTGATGAAGTAGTCCAGGAATTTTTCAAAATGATAGAAATTGGATATTCTTAAAATCAAGCATAAAGAAGATCCCCGACTTCTTTTTTAATCTTGTCAATAAAATGTAAATTGATCTCAGAAGTCGGGGATCTGGATCTTGTGGTAAAATTGATTTCAAAACCACACACAAAACATGGCTACAAAAATCCCCGTTACCGTCATCACAGGCTTCTTAGGAAGCGGTAAAACCAGTTATATCGTAGGTTGGGTTGAGGAACGAAACCCAACAAAATCCTTATTTAAATGTTAGTGTGTTGAAATTAATATGATATTTTGCATGGTTATTATTATATCATGTTTGATAGTTCCTCTTAACTCAACATTTACAAAAATATTTAATAGCAATATTCATGAAAACTGATTCTATCTTTTATCGCATTTTTCAAACCTTACCGCAATCTTTTTTTGAATTGATCAATTTACCAGCTAGTGAAGCAGATGTTTATGATTTTGCGTCTGTAGAACTAAAACAAACAGCATTTAGAATTGATGGTGTATTCCTACCTACAAATAATCAAAAAGAACAACCTATTTATTTTGTCGAGGTGCAATTTCAAAGAGATGATGACTTTTATTCTCGCTTTTTTTCAGAGATTTTTCTTTATTTACATCTCTATGCTTCTACCAAACCCTGGCAAGCTGTGGTTTTATTTGCTAAACGTAGTATAGAACCGACGGAAATAGAACCATATCGCTATTTACTAGAAAGTCCATTGGTAACTCGGTTATATTTGGATGAATTGGTGGATATACAAACATCTTTGGGATTAGGTATTATTAAGTTAGTAGTGGAGAAGGAAAAAGAAGTTCCAGCTTTAGCGAGAAACCTATTATCACAAGCTAGGTCAGATTTACCGGATGAAAGATTGCAGAAGAATTTGCTAGATTTAATTCAGACTATTGTTTCCTATAAATTACCCCGTCTCAGTCCCCAGGAGTTAGCAAGAATGTTTACTATGAGTGATCTAAAGAATACCAGATATTATCAAGATGTACGCTATGAATCAGAATTAAATCTGGTAATACGTCTGTTGGAACGTCGCATAGGTGGAATTAATCAAGATTTACAAGTAAAAATTAATAAGTTGTCTGTGGAAGATTTAGAGAATTTAGGTTTAGCTTTGTTGGATTTTACAAGTAAAGCTGATTTGGTTACTTGGTTGAATAATCAAGCGAGTTCAGCTAGTTAAAAATTAATGGTGGGTTACGCTTTCGCTAACTCACCCTACTGGTATTATTTTCTATAAATTACCCCGTCTCAGTCCCCAGGAGTTAGCAAGAATGTTTACTATGAGTGATTTAAAAAATACCAGATATTATCAAGAAGTGCGCTATGAAGAGGCGTTAAATTACACTATGCGTCTACTTGAACGGCGTATAGGTGCATTTAGTCAAGACTTACAGGTAAAAATCAATAGGTTATCTGTGGAAGATTTAGAAAATTTAGGTTTAGCTTTGTTGGATTTTACCAGTGTTAATGATTTGGTTATTTGGTTAAATAATCAAGTTATTTCTGAGGGTTAAATCTATCACTTTTTCCTTTGCAACCAAGCAAATATTTCCTCAACTGTGATTGTTAAATTCACACCTTCTAAAACGGGTAATCTATCTGTTCCAGTTAACAAATCTGGTAAAGTATGAGGCTGATAAACTAAAATTGAACGCTCACTGGGATCAAGTAACCATCCAAGTTTAGTACCATGTTTAATACAATGTAAAATATTGCCAGTTACTTTAGTTTGACTTTGAGCAGGTGACAAAATTTCAATTACCCAAGCTGGTGCAAAATTAATCCCATTGCTAATAATATCACCGCTTTCATCTAATGGTATTTTTTCCGTAGCAATCACCGCAACATCAGGAACTACAGAACGATTTTTACAGGTACAACGCAGTTCTGGAAATGCTTCATAATCGCTTGTTGCTGTGTCAATTACTGCAACTAATCGTTTTTGTAATAAACTGTGTTTACCTCCACCCATAGGTTTTTGAATTGCTTCTGAGTTAATATATTCCCAAGCTGGTGACTCATCAATAAAACCCAGCTTTAAAAATTCTTCTATGGTAATGATTTTTGCAACTGTTGTTGTCATTTATTTAAACTTAGCAGTTAGGCTAAATTCTATCATTAATTTCAATAAACACAGGAAATAGATAACTATTAAAAGTTGTGTTTTTTAACCTCCTAAGCCTCTACTCCTTCCTGCTAAAGCAGCAACCACCTTGACCAATTGATCAGGTTCAATAGGTTTCTTGATATGCAATTGGAATCCTGCGGCTACAGATTCGGCCTGTTCTGCATCTCCAGCATAACCAGTTATGGCAACAGCGGGAATTTGCCCTCCTTCCTCAGCACTCAACGCTCTAATTTTCCGAATTAGCGCATAACCATCTTCTTCTGGTAAACCAATATCTGATAGAAGTACATCATACCCACCAGGATTAGCTTTTAGTAATGATAGTGCCTCTTGTGCTGATGTGGCTTGTGTTACTTGAACTCCCAAATCTTCCAGGACGATTTCAAATAATTGACGGAGGTCTGGTTCATCATCAACGATTAGCACCCGCACACCCGCTAAAGATGGGTAAGAGTCAGGGGAGTCAGGGGAAGCAGAGGAGGGTGTAAATAGTTCTTGAGTAATTGCTATATCACTCTCTTGTAGATTAGTTTGCAGAGGTAGCCTAACGGTAAAAGTTGCACCTTGATCTTTACCTAAACTGGCCACTGCCACTGTACCACCGTGGAGTTCTACTAAATGGCGTACTATTGCCAGTCCCAGTCCTAAGCCGGAATTTGATTTGCGTGTAGTGCTATCAGCTTGACGGAAGCGTTCAAACACATAAGGGAGAAATTCTGCACTGATACCCAAACCAGTATCTTTAACTTGAATTTCCGCTTGAGAATCAGTGTAATTGAGAGTGACATCAATTTTTCCACCCGCAGGGGTAAATTTAATGGCATTAGAAAGTAAATTCCAGATGACCTGCTGTAAACGAATTGGATCTCCTATCAAGGTTCTGGGTGCAGGATCTAACCTCGATTGAATTTGAATGTTTTTTGCGTCTGCGGACAAACTTACAACCTGTATCGCCGCCGAAATCACAGACACAAGCTGAACAGGCTGGGCATCCAGACACATCCTACCGGAACTAATGCGAGATATATCCAATAAATCACCAATCAGCACATTTTGAGTATGGGCAGCGCGTTCAATGGCTTCTAATGCCTGATGAGTCTTAGTTTCATCAAGCTGGTGTTTCCGTAGTAACTGCGTCCACCCCAACAGAGAGCTAAGGGGATTTCGCAATTCGTGAGAGAGGATAGATAAAAACTCATCCTTAGCACGGTTAGCTGTTTCCGCATCTGTTCTGGCTAACTGTTCTTGTTCCAGGAGTTGAGTTCGTTCTGCTTCTAAATGTTTCTGTTGGGTAATATCTTCAATTACTAGGAGAATTAGACATTGATCATCTATTTGCGGCATTTTTCGAGCATTGAGGCGCATGATTTTGTGGCCAATTTGCTCAAAATTATGCTCAACTTCCACATCTTGAAAATGGGTTTGTTCGGGGAGAACTCTTTCTAAGAGCGATCGCAACTGGGGAATATTCCACTGGCCATTACCAATTTCATAAATCAGGCAGTTTTCTGTTTCTTCTTGCACTACTTGGAATGTGTTATAGAAAAATTGATTGGCAGTTATCACTTGTAAATTTACATCCAGCACTACCAAAGATTGACGTACAGTATTTACTATCCCTTCTGCATAATTACGGGATGCTTTCAGTTTTTCCGCACTGCGTTTGATGGCATCAATATCCACCAAAACTACTACAGCACCATCAATTTTATTATCTATTGTCCGATAGGGTCGAATGCGTAAATCATACCAATGACCATCTTCATCCTGCACTTCCTGAGTTTTCAAATTTAAGGTACTAATTACCTCTAAAATTTGTGCTTCTAAATCGGGAATATTTAATTTATGTTTAATATCACTTAATGGTCGTCCCACATCAGAAGGAATTAATTTAAAAATCGTCCCCGCTACTGGAGTAAAGCGGCGAATCTGTAAATCACCTCCTAACATGAGAATGGCAATATTAATACTACTCAGCAGATTTTGTAAATCATTACTAACCAGAGTTGATTCAATATTTCGCCGTTGCAATTCATCATTAATGGTATTAAGTTCTTCATTAGTCGCCTGAATTTCTTCCTTAGCTGTTTCTAATTCCTCATTGGTGCTTTGCAGTTCTTCATTACTAGAGAGAATTTCCTCATTAGCTGCTCGTAAATCTTGATTACTGGCTTGTTGTTCTTCAATAATTGATTGCAGATAATCTTTAGTAGATTTTAATTCTTGTTGGAGAATGGAAATTTCTTTCTCATAACTGTTTGTTTCCTCCTGCTCAGGTTGAATATCACTACTTACTGGCGATACAGAAATAACTGGGGTGGATATATCCTCAAACAAAATTAAGAAGAAATCTTCTTCTGTGCCAACAGGTTGAAAGGGAATTACATCAATTTTTACCAGCCTAACTTGCTTTTCTTCTCTAATTTGTATCCCTTCTTTTTTAACCGCCATTTTTTGCTTTTTAGCTTGATGAATTAAGCTACGTAAATCTAGCCGCAATTCCTCCCTAGCCATTTTCAGTAAATTAAAACTCGGTTTTCCTGGTGCTGGTTGTAAATAGGAACTTGTATTTCCTCGGAACTGCAAAATATCCAAATCATCATTAATAATCACACCCACAGGTGCGAATTGATTTAACACAATCCTGTCAGCTTCTTTCTGGATTTCTACATCATTCCCAGAACCTTCATTTTCGATCATTTGCAATTTAGCAGTTTCCATTGGATAGTTACTAGCCATTAAATCAATAGCTAATCGGGTAGATGTAATTTTTCGAGCATAAATCTTGTACTTTTTATCTACGAGAGTAAACAAATCAGTAAATTCGCCTACCGTCTCGGAAGTTCCTAACATTAAAAAACCTGTAGGTTTAAGTCCATAATGGAAAGTCGGCACGACCTTTTTCTGTACAACAGAACCCAAATAAATCAGCACATTCCGACAAGTTATCAAATCCAGTCGAGAAAAGGGCGGATCACTAATTAAGTTTTGTCTAGCAAAAACACACAGTTCCCTAACTGATTTACTAATTTGATAACCACCTTCTACCTGAACAAAGAAACGCTGTAATCTTTCTGGAGAAATATCTTTTACCTGACAAGGCTTATAAATGCCGGCTCTGGCTTTTTCTATGGCTACCTCATTAATATCTGTAGCAAAAATATGAATAGGAATATTCATTCCTTTGTTTGTGAAAAATTCTAGTAAGCAGATGGCAATAGAATAGGCTTCTTCCCCAGTTGAACATCCAGCTATCCAAACACGAATAGGATCATCAGGTTTGCGCTTATTAATAAGAATCGGAAATACTTGAGTTTTTAAAGCTTCAAATGCTTCTGCGTCCCGAAAAAAACTGGTGACAGTAATTAAAACATCTTGATATAAGGCGGTAACTTCAGTGGGTTTCTCCTGGAGATAATGCAGGTAATCTTCTAATTTATCAAATCTATATAACATCATCCGCCGCTGAATTCGCCGCTTCAGGGTATTCTCCTTGTAATGGGTAAAATCAACACCTGTAGCCGCCCTTAAAATCTTGAAAATCTTTAACAGAGCATCTTTTTCTTCTGGCATGACTTCAGTCGGTTTGACTGTTTTTGAGTGATTAATGTAAGGATGAGTGCTAATGTTGGCTAGTTTCTCAGCAATTTGTTGGGGAGTCAGGATAAAATCTACATAACCAGAAGCTATAGCAGTATTCGGCATCATACTGATCATACCCGATTCTTCAGACTGGGCAAAAGTAATACCCCCTGCTGCCTTGATGCTTTCCAAACCCCTTGTACCATCTTCATTAGCTCCTGACAGGACAACACCAATGGCTTTGTTACCCAAATCCTCTGCTAAAGACAACAAGAAACTATCCACTGTCATTGCTAGGCCATGATAACTCTTCTCACGGGGCTTCAGTTTTAGTACACCTTGAGCAATAGTCATTGTGGTATTAGGCGGAATCACATAAACATGATTCGGTTCTACAGCCATCCCTTCCTGTGCCTCAGTTACAGGCATTTGGGTTGTCCGAGAAAGAATTTCTGTCAACATACTTTTTTGAGTGGGACTCAAGTGCTGAACCAGCACAAATCCCATGCCCGTATCTGTGGGTAAATGGCTCAATAATTGTGTAAATGCCTCTAGTCCCCCCGCAGAAGCTCCAATACCGACTATTGGAAATAATTCTTTCTGTTTACCCGGTTGTTCTGGGGATTTTGTTGTGTCTGTAGATTCTTTAGCTGGAGATTTTTTTGGCGATCGCGGAGAATTCATATTATCCACCCGATTAAAGTCGGTAATATAATGTTTTTATCCTTATTTGATGCAAGTGAGGCAAAATTGCTAAACAAAGTGCTATTTTTTTTGACTTAGTTAATTTAAATTATGCAAATATCAAATATATTTTTATTATAGGCTTTTGGGCATACATTATATTATTTATCCAAATTTGACACACAATAGGCAATAGGGAATAGAAAATAAACCATAGTGAATAGTCCAGAGGGAAGAGATCATAATTTGGCAAAAATTACGGCACTAATTCGCACAAGATTCTCAGCACTCTTGCTTTTGCGTCCTTTGCGGTTCGTTTTGAATAAATTGGTAATTAGAGATTAAAGTTTAGATTTTGGATTATATTTAATTACAGCAGATTGCAGATCAATGAGGTACAGAATCTAAATTGAAACGTATACACAAAGCCAGTTTTACTCCTGACTCCTGACTCCTGACTCCTGCTGTAACTCCAATCTAAAATCTAAAATCTAATCCCCTATCCCTATTCTTTCGCAAGTTTAGCTTTCGCCTGTTGCCACATAGCATCTAATTCTTCTAAACTATAATCAGCAAGAGGACGATCAATTACATCTTCCATTTTTTGCAACCGTTGAATAAATCGCTGACTTGTACCTTGCAAACCTGCACTCGGATCAAGTTTATGCCATCTAGCTAATTGAATAATTGCAAATAATAAATCACCTAATTCTGATTCTTGTCTTTCTGGTGTTTCTTCAGCTAAAGCTTGTTGAAATTCTCCTAATTCTTCGTGAAATTTTCCCCAAACTTCATCAATGTTACTCCACTCAAAACCCACAGCAGCAGCTTTTTGAGATATTTTCATAGCTGCATTTAATGGTGGAAGACTACGACGATAACGACTAAGTTTATCACTCAGTTTTTGATTTTCTAATGTTTCTCCTTTTTCCGCAGCTTTGATGGTTTCCCAGTTTTGACGCACTTCTTCTACATTCTCCACTGTGACATCACCAAAAACATGAGGATGACGACGAATCAATTTTTGAGAAATCCCCTCAGCGACATCTTGCAAAGAAAAATCACCGTTTTCACTGGCAATTTGTGCTTGTAATACTACTTGTAATAATAAATCACCTAATTCTTCCGCGATCGCCTTTTTATCCCCTGTTTGAATTGCGTCTACTACCTCATAAGCTTCTTCAATTACATAAGGGGTAAGGCTTTCAGGAGTTTGCGCTAAGTCCCAAGGACAACCACCATCAGGCGATCGCAATTTTGCCACTACATCCATTAATTCTTGTAACGCTGCTAATGTCTGATTTTCTATCATTCTGCCTTACCTCTGCGTTTTCTCACCGGCTTTACACTCTGCGTCGGTTTACGCTTCTTAATTTTGCCATGAGGTAGTATTCCTTGAATGCCCTGCTTTTGAAAACGTTTATAAGCTGAATTAGTCCAATCACTAATAGAATGACTCATAGCACCGAGTTCAAACCCCACAAACAAAGCCAAAAATTCTCCATAATATATAGATATAGTTCGCCCCGCACTTCGCCAAACATCCCCCCAATTCAAAGCCACATTACCCAATTTAGCGAAAATCACTAAAAGCAAAATCGCTACAACTGCCAAAAAAGTCGTCAGATATACCACCCGCAGAGTTGTACCAATAATCGGACCGTGGGATAAAAAAGACCGATGACGCAGGCTTTTTTGATAAGGTAGCCAAATCCAACGCAAAAACCCCCAACGCTGAAACTGACGGGAATAAATATCCAAATCGGGGCCAAACATCAGCCCCCCAAACATAAATCCACCCGCCACCAACAAAGTCATGTTACTGCTTCGAGTTGAAGCTAAGGTAAAAGCAGCTATCAATGGTACAGACCAGATAGTAATGCGATCGTGCGTTTGACCAGAGGGCATATTTACAAGTCAAAAGTTAAAAGTCAAAAGTCAAAATTGAATACTGAGTAAGTATAGCCGACAAGCTACTACCCAGATCCCCGACTTCTTTTATGATCTTGTGGATAAAGGAGAAATTGATGTTAGAAGTCGGGGATCTTACTTTTACCCAGATCCCCGACTTCTTTTGTGATCTTGTGGATAAAGGAGAAATTGATGTTAGAAGTCGGGGATCTTACTTTTACCCAGTTCGCAAAAAAATTTCTCAAACCCCTTGCAAAATTTTCAAAGCCTATGCTATATTAATCAGGTGACGAAAAACGGGCGGTTAGCTCAGTTGGTAGAGCGCCTGCCTTACAAGCAGGATGTCATCAGTTCGAGTCTGGTACTGCCCATTTTAAATTAATTCCTCCGCGTAGCAGTCTACAATTAATTTGTAGGCTGCTAAAACTTTTTTAGGCAACTGGCACATTGGTAGGGTGCGTCAGACTGGATAAATCCTGCAAATAAACAGATTGTTGATATCTGACGCACCCTACAACTTTTTACTAAAATTAGGAAAACCCTAGATGTGTAGGGGTAATTCATGAATTACCCCTACCTATAGAATTACATGATTAAGCCGTTTTGAGTATATAAATATGGGTCTTATCTTCTTGCTGTTAAGCCAAATCAAATATGCAATTTAATTAGGCTTGACAAATCGTTAATACGTTAATTTCCTCATGATCTCAAATCCTAACCCTGGCTTCTCTAAAAAGTCGGGGTTTTTGCTTCTCCTGGCAGATAAGCGACTCTTATTAATACCATTAACTATCTTCTGTCAAGTCCTCTTGACAGTTTGTAACGAAATTGTTATATTAGTTTACATAAAGTAAAAAACAAAGGAAAAACATTATGTATACCACCACTAACGAAGAAGGCATCCTCAATAACTACGCGATTGATCCACAACTGTACTACGCTGAATACCCTACACAAGAAGAACAAAAAAAATACCTTTTCCAAGGTGCAGTAGCAGTTTTATTCATCACATCTGTAGTGTTAATTGCGTTGGGAGTTAGCTAAGATATTGTGATTTTTTAAAGTTTCTTAGCTTCAGTATTGGTATCTAATCGTCATTCTAATTTCTCCTATCAACCCTGGTTAGTTTCGCCGGGGTTTTTTCTGGCTTTTTTTGCTGTTATCGTAAAAATCAGGACTTACGCAACTAGCACATTAGTAGGGTGCGTCAGACTCGATAAATGCTGCAAATAAACAGAATTTTGACATCTGACGCACCCTACAGATAGATATTTAGTATGACACTTGCGTAAGTCCTAAAAATATTGAAAATATCTCCGAACTTCAGGAAGTAATATTTCCAAAGCTTGAACATTCATTTAATCTAAGAAAATTAGCAATACTTAGGATTGATTCTGATTATGAAGACAACTATAGCACCCTCTACAACTCCAATTCCCGGACAATACTGGCAATGGCGAGGACACAAAGTTTACTATGTACAAGCGGGAGAGAAACAACCACAACGCCCCTCTTTGCTGTTAGTACACGGTTTTGGTGCTTCCACTGACCACTGGCGTAAAAATATTACTGGACTGTGCGAAGATTTTCAAGTATTCGCTATTGATCTTTTGGGATTTGGAAGATCAGCAAAACCGAAATTGCAGTATAGTGGCGAATTATGGCGTGACCAACTGCGAGATTTTATTAGTGAAGTTATTGGTGAAAAAACAGTATTAGCTGGTAACTCCCTTGGTGGTTATGCTTGCTTATGTGTAGGAGCGCAATATCCTGATCTTGTCGCTGGGGTAGTGTTACTTAATAGTGCTGGTCCTTTTTCGGAATCGGAAGGGGAACAAGTTCAAATTCAACCTGAGCAAAATCCTTTACAGAAATTAATTGGTAAAACTGTTAAATGGACTTTTAAACAACGTTTATTCCAGTCTTTATTATTTCAATATGTGCGTCAACGTTGGGTAATTCGTCGCACTTTAAAAAAGGTTTATTTAGACAAAACTGCAATTACTGATCAATTAGTAGCAGAAATTCAAAGTCCAGCTTATGATCAAGGTGCTTTAGATGTATTTGTTTCCGTTTTTAGCACTCCCCAAGGGGAAAAGGTTGATGTTTTATTAAAACAATTAATTTGTCCTTTATTATTATTATGGGGTGAGGCAGATCCTTGGATGAAAGCGCGGGAACGTTCTCAAAAATTCCGTCAATATTATCCCCAACTAACAGAACATTTTATCAATGCTGGCCATTGTCCCCATGATGAAGCACCGGATCAAGTTAATCCTATTTTTCGTGATTGGGTTTTAATAAAAATCCCCTAAATATCTAAAAACCTGATCAGGGTTGACCAGGTTCTAGCGAATTGAGAAGTTTCAAATTGTTAAGGTTAAATAGGTGTTTGAAAGTCACTAACTAGGGTGGATACTAAAACTACAAGTTTAGCATTTCTCAGTTTTTCCGCTTCGGGATTTGGCGCGACTATTAACAATAATCGGAATGCCACTTTAAATTGCGTATGCTAAAACTTGTTTGGGCTTTTGACAGGGGACACACAGGTCATTGCCCGTTGGGTTGGTTGTTTTTGTTTTGTGTCCTTATGAATATAATCTAGCATTCCCTAATTGAGATGCGATCGCCTGTTTACTAAACTTGATATTTTGTTTCAATTAGCAATATTGTGGACTGGGGACTGGGGACTGGGGACTGGGGTGATGGGGAGTTGGGGAGTTGGGGAGTTGGGGTGATGGGGTGATGGGGTGATGGGGTGAAATTTCTTTACCTATTACCTATTACCTGTTCCCTGTTCCCTGTTCCCTGTTCCCTGTTCCCTATTCCCTTTTTACCAATCACCATTCCCACATAATTCCTGTATTGTCAAAATGGTTGGTAACGATGCGGCCAATACTGTCAATTTGGGCGATTTCTTCAGTGGAAAGTTTGACATTTGCGGCTTGAGCGTTATCTTGCGCTTGTTGAGGATATCGCGCACCTGCGATCGCATTTGTTTGAGGTTGGGCAATTAACCACGCCAATGCTAACTGAGCTAAACTACAATTGTGATATTCAGCTATAGGTCTAAGTTGGTCTAATGCTTGTTGAGCGCGTTCAGAATTTTCCCCTTGAAATAACTTATTTTTAGCTCGGTTATCGGCTGGGTCAAATTTATGCCCTGGTGCAAATTTACCAGTTAACAATCCTTGTGCTAAAGGTGAATAAGCCAAAATCGAAATATTGTTTTCAACACAATAGGGCATAGCATCTGTTTCTACATTCCGCCAAAATAGAGAATAAGGTGGTTGTAAACTATCAATAGGTCCATATTGGGCAGCTTCTGCTAGTTGTTCACGGGAAAAATTAGAAACACCAATGGCACGAATTTTACCTTGTTCTTTGAGGTGATTTAAGGCTTTCATCGTTTCTTCTATAGGTACGATTCCACTATTAAAAGCACCAGATGGCCAATGAATTTGGTAAAGATCAATATAGTCAGTTTTGAGATTTTTGAGGGAACGTTCACAAGCTTCTATCACTTGTTGATATTGGAGATGATTGGCAAAAACTTTGGTTGCATATTCCACGCGATCGCGCACATCAGCCACAGCTTCAGCTACAATCTGTTCAGAATGCCCTTCACCATAAACTTCCGCAGTATCTATGGTTGTGATTCCCGCTTCATAAGCAGCGCGAATGGTTTTAATTGAGTCCGCATCCTCAATTCCCACCCACATTCTTTTTCCTGCTTGCCAAGTTCCCATGAGAATGGGCGTAATTTGTACAGTTGATGTACCCAGTGTGCGTTTTTCCATATTTTTCTCTAAATATTGATTTCCCTGGTTAGTTTTATGGTTAGTTTTACACTTTAACCGTTTTAGACCGAAATAAAATCAGAGTCAAAGTAGATGCTAATGGAATTGACTACCACTTTTCACGCACTCAAAGAATGGTCTGTGGCCGTGAATGCTTTAAAACGCGGTCAAACAATTATGTT